>NZ_JBEZBW010000130.1:0-21630 GCF_040647305.1 Saccharothrix sp. NPDC042600
AAAATTTAGCGGCACCCGGCCAAAAGTGTGGTTGGCTCCGCCAGGCCATACGGAGATGACACAAGCAAGAAGCCCCCGCCCTTTCTTTTGCTTTTTGTCATCTCCGGCGGCCTGCCCGCCGGCGAGGCTCTTTTAAGCTCTTAAACCCAACGCTCACGCTCTCAAGCCCACGCTTCGCGGGTCCTCACGCGACGCGCTCCGCGCTCCGGGAGCTCGAACGCGCTTCGCGCTTGAGAGCGCTTCGCGCGTTGAGACAGCGCTGGCGCGCTCTCAAGACAAAAGCGGCTGGGGAGACCTCCAGTGGGGGGGGAAGAGCATCGGTTCCCCCACCGCATGACCTGGCACAGCCGACCACACTTTCCCGGGGTTGGTCGAAAAACTTTTGCTCGTTCCTCGCAAAACTTTTTGGCCCAACCCCGGGAAAGTGCGGTAGCCCTTCGGGCAGGTCATACGGTGGGGGAACCGAAGCCCTTCCTACAGCTAACAGTGACCGCGCTTCGCGCGGTGAAAAGCAGCCGCTGCGCGGCATGCGAGGTCGCGCGCTCAGGCGAGCCAGGTTAGGAGAGCCGCGTTAGGCGAGCCGGGTCAGGCGAGCCGGGTCAGGCGAGCCGGGTCGGCGTTCGCCTGTGCGGAGCCGAACTTGGCTGCTCGTTTCTCCGCCAGGATCACCTCCACGTCCCCCACCAACCGGGTCAAATGGGTCTTGCTGCGCTCCAACCCCGCGATCCGGTCCTCCAGCGAGCTCAACTCCTCCTGCAACATCTCCAGCAACGGCACGCACCCCGCCTCGTCCGCCGGCAGGTCCACCTCCTCGCCCAGCGCGTGGGCGAGCACCAGGCGGACCAGGCGCACGTTCAGGCCCGACGAGATCAGGCACCGCACGCTGCGCACGCGCTCCACGTCGGCCTCGTCGTACACCCGGTAGCGCGACTCGGTCCGCTTCGGCTTCAGGAGTCCGTGCTGGTCGTAGTACCGCAGCATGCGGACCGTGGTCCCCGTCTTCTCCGCGAGTTCGCCGATCAGCACCCGTATTCCCCCTCCGCCGCAAAAGAGCCGACGATCACGCAAGCTTGACCCTGACGTCAGTGTCACACTTTAGCGTCTCCCCCGTGATCGCTCTCGTTCTGATGCTGTGCGCGTTCGCGGTGGGGACCTCGGAGTTCATCGTCGTCGGTGTGCTCCCCGAGGTCGCCGCGGACCTGGGGGTCGCGCTGCCGACCGCGGGCCTGCTGGTCACCGCCTACGCGGTGTCCGTCGCCGTCGGCGGACCCGTGTTGACCGTCCTGACCGGGCGGCTGCCGCGCCGGTCCCTCCTCATCGCCGTCATGGCGCTGGCGTTGCTGGCCTCCACGGCCTCGGCGCTCGCGCCCAACTACGAACTGCTCATGACCGCGCGCATGGTCGCCGCGCTCTCCCAGGGCCTGTTCTTCGCCGTCGCCTCGCAGGTGGCGGTGGCGGCGGTGCCGCCGGAGAAGCAGACCGCGGCCATCGCCAAGATCGTCAACGGGGTCGCCCTCTCCACCATCCTGGGCATCCCGGTCGGCACGCTGGTCGGCCAGAACTACGGCTGGCGCGGGTCGTTCGCCGTGGTCGCCGCGTTGACCCTCGTCGGGTTGCTCGGGGTCGTGCTGGGCGCGCCGAAGGTGGCGCACGAGCCCGACGCCGGGTTCCGGGCCAACATGTTCGCGTTCAGCCGCCGGACGGTGCTGTTCGGGCTGCTCACGACCGTCCTCGCGTTCACCGGCATGATCACCGCCTTCACCTACGTGGCGCCGGCGCTGCGGGACGTGAGCGGGTTCAGCCCGGCCTGGGTGACCGGGGTGCTGCTGGTCTACGGCCTGGGCACGATGGTCGGCAGCACGATCGCCGGCCGCGTCCAGCCCGCGGCCATCCCGAAGGTGCTGCCGATCCCGCTGGCCGCCCTGACCGCGCTGCTGCTGGCCCAGGGCTTCCTGCTGGAGACGAAGGTGACGGCCGTCGTGGGGGTGTTCGTGCTGGGCGCCAGCGCGTTCGCGGCCGGGCCGCTGCTGCACACCTTCCTGATGGGCCAGGCCGGGTCGGCGGCGGGGCTGGTGGCCTCGGTGAACATCTCGGCGTTCAACGTGGCCGCCGCGTTCGGGCCGATGATCGGCGGGGCGGTCATCAGCGGCGGGTTCGGGTTGCAGTGGATCGCGGCCGTGGGGGCCGTGCCGGCGGTCCTGGGGGTGCTGGTGGCGCTGTTCCTCGGACGCCTGGTGCGCCGGGGCCACGACCACTCGCGACCGCTGGAACCGGCGCTCGCCGCGGCCTAGCGCGGCCCGCGCTCGCCGGGGCCCGGCGCCACCCGGACGACAGGAGCCCTACCGGACGGCTACCGCCCGGTAGGGCTTTTGTCAATCCGATGACCGGCCTACCGTCGCGCAGGTGAGGAACACCGAGGCGGACACGCTGGACGAGCTGATCGACGACTGCACCGAGGTGCCGGCCGAGCTGCGGCCGACGGAGAAGGTGCTGCCCGAGCCCCGGGCGGCGGCCGAGTGGCGGGTGACCGACGCCAACGCGGCCCAGGTGGACGACCTGGACGCCTACGTCTGACCCCGCCACCCCGGCAACGGAAAAGGCCCCCGCCGCGGCGGGGGCCTCTCGATTCCGTGCCGACTCAGTGGAACGAGTCGCCGCAGGCGCACGAGCCGCCCGCGTTCGGGTTGTCGATCGTGAAGCCCTGCTTCTCGATCGTGTCGACGAAGTCGATCACCGCGCCCTCGACGTACGGGGCCGACATGCGGTCCACAGCGACCTTGAGGCCGTTGAAGTCGCGCAGGGCGTCGCCGTCCAGCGTGCGCTCGTCGAAGAACAGCTGGTAGCGCAGGCCGGCGCAGCCACCGGGCTGCACGGCGATGCGCAGGTGCATGTCGTCGCGGCCCTCCTGGTCGAGCAGCGCCTTGGCCTTCACGGCCGCCGCGTCGGTCAGCGTGACGCCGTGGGTGGGCGGTGCGTCAGGAGTCGAGGTGGCTGCATCCTGAGCGGTCGTCATGGCTCTCCCTCAGAGGTCCTTTGCGGGCATCTGTTCCCAGCAAACACGGGCGGTACCCGCTTTGTTCCTGACACCCATGGTCGCACAACCCTCAGCGGGCGGGGTGTGACCACTGCCTCGCCACGTCGTGGGCGAGCGCGGCGAGGGTGCCGGCCGGGTCGGACATGGACTCCTCCACCGACCCGGCGTGCTCGGTGACCGAGTACGACTCCTGCACGCCGGCCGCCGCGGCCTCGCGCCGACCCACGCTGACCTGGCCCGCGAGCACCAGGCACGGGATGCCGCGCTCGGCCGCGCCGCCCGCGACGGCCGTGATGAGCTTCCCGCGCAGCGACTGCCAGTCGAAGCTGCCCTCGCCGGTGACGGCCAGGTCGGCGTCGTCCAGCGCCTCGTCCAGCTCGGTGAGCCGGCGCACGAGACCCGCGCCGGACGTCACCTCGGCGCCCAGCGCGAGCAGCGCGGCGCCCAGCCCGCCGGCCGCGCCCGCGCCGGGCAGGTCGCGCACGGGCGCGAGTTCGGGCATGGCCGCCAGGCGCTCCTCCAGCCGGGCCACGGCCTCGGGCGACGCGCCCTTCTGCGGCCCGAACGTGTGGGCGGCCCCGTGCGGCCCGAGCAGCGGGTTCTCCACGTCGGAGGCGGCCACCAGCTTGGCGTTGACGCCGGTCACGACCTCGCGCAGGCCCGCGCCGCCGTCGGTGGTGGCCGAACCGCCCAGACCCACCACGATCGTGTGACAGGTCCGGTCGGCGTCGGCGACCAGCTCCCCCACACCCCGGGTGGTCGCGGTCTCCGCCGTGGCGGGCCGTTCGTCCTTCGGGACGAGGTGCAGGCCACAGGCCTGGGCGGACTCGACGTAGGCGGTGCCCTCGTGCTCCAGCCAGACGGCCCGCACGCGTTCGCCGCGGGGACCGGTCACGTCGAGGTCGTGCAGGGTGCCGCCGAGGGCGGCGTGCAGCACGTCCACGAACCCGGGTCCGCCGTCGGCCAGGGGACGCAGCCGCAACTCGTCGTCGGGGGCGGCGCGGCGCCAGCCCTCCGCGACGGCCTCGGCGGCCTCCCGCGCGGTCAACGTTCCGCCGAAGCAGTCCGGCGCAATAACAACTCGCACCTCGCGAAGGGTACGGAACCGGGCATCTCCTACTCTTGGTGCGTGAGGTTCCTGCGCCGCAATGCCGACGAAGCCACCCCCGCCGCCGAAGAGACCCCGGCGGAGGTGACGCCCGGCGACGCCTCGCGCACACCCGGCAAGGGCAGGCCCACCCCGAAGCGCCGCGAGGCGGAGGGCAAGCGCCGGGGCCCCGTGCCCCCGCCGCCGCGCACGCAGCGCGAGGCGCTCAAGCGCATGCGCGGGAACAAGGTGTCCAAGGAGGAGCGCCGCGCCGCCGCCGCCGAGCGCCGCCAGCGCATGATGGCCGGCGAGGACAAGTACCTCCTGCCCCGCGACCGCGGTCCGGTGAAGGCGTACATCCGCGACGTGGTCGACTCGCGCCGCAACCTCATGGGCCTGTTCATGCCGTTGGCGATCCTGGTCTTCGTGGCCCTGCTCGTGCCGTCACCGCAGGTGCAGCAGTACGCGACCCTGGTGACCACGTTCATGCTGCTCGCGATGGTCGTGGAGGGCTTCGTGCTGGGCCGGTACGTGACCAAGCGCGTGCGGGCGAAGTTCCCGCAGGACACCTCGCGCGGCCTGTCGATCGGCTGGTACTCGTTCATCCGGGCCAGCCAGCTGCGAAGGTTGCGGGTCCCCAAGCCGCGCGTTTCCTACGGCGACCGTGTCTGATTGCGCGACTGGCGTCGCGCGGCTCGGCCGCCCGGGAGTCGGCCCATCGCGGCCCGTTTTCCGCCGATCGAAAGGCGTGATCGGCGGAAAACGCACCGCGACAGGCCGACGCGGCCTCGCGGGGTGGGACCGGAGCGTGAGAGCATCGGTAGTTCATTAGCTTGCCGAACGATCCGGGGCTAGGGTGGGGCGCATGGAGTTCCGACGCCTCGGCCGCAGTGGCCTCAACATCAGCGAGATCTCGTACGGCAACTGGCTCACCCACGGCTCCCAGGTCGAGGAGGAGCAGGCGACCGCTTGCGTCCGCGCCGCGCTCGACGCCGGCATCACGACCTTCGACACCGCCGACGTGTACGCCAACACGAAGGCCGAAGAGGTGCTCGGCCGCGCCCTCAAGGGTGAGCGCCGCCAGTCGCTGGAGATCTTCACCAAGGTCTTCTGGCCGACCGGTCCCGGCGGCCCCAACGACAAGGGGCTCGGCCGCAAGCACATCATGGAGTCCATCGACGGCTCGCTCCAGCGCCTGCAGACCGACTACGTGGACCTGTACCAGGCGCACCGGTTCGACCGCACCACCCCGCTGGAAGAGACGATGCTGGCCTTCGCCGACATCGTCCGCCAGGGCAAGGCGCTCTACATCGGCGTCTCCGAGTGGAACGCCGACCAGATCGCCCAGGGCGCCGCGCTGGCCCGCGAGCTGAAGGTGCCGTTCATCTCCAACCAGCCGCAGTACTCGATGCTGTGGCGGGTCATCGAGTCGCAGGTGGTGCCGACCTCCGAGCGCGAGGGCATCAGCCAGATCGTCTGGTCCCCGATCGCGCAGGGCGTGCTGACCGGCAAGTACCTGCCGGGGCAGCCGGTGCCGGAGGGCTCGCGCGCGACCGACGAGAACGGTTCCAAGTTCATCCAGCGGTTCATGCGCGACGACGTGCTGAACAAGGTCCAGCAGCTCAAGCCGCTGGCCGACGAGGCGGGGCTGTCGCTGGCCCAGCTCG
Organism: Saccharothrix sp. NPDC042600; assembly: GCF_040647305.1. Taxonomy (NCBI): domain Bacteria; kingdom Bacillati; phylum Actinomycetota; class Actinomycetes; order Pseudonocardiales; family Pseudonocardiaceae; genus Saccharothrix; species Saccharothrix sp. NPDC042600. Next base: position 5,789 of record NZ_JBEZBW010000130.1, read on the forward strand.
CCGTCGCGTGGGTGCTGCAGAACCCGAACGTGGCCTCCGCGATCATCGGCGCGTCCCGGCCGGAGCAGGTGCACGAGAACGTGAAGGCCGCCGGCGTGAAGCTGGAGGACGAGCTGCTCAAGAAGATCGACGAGGTGCTGGAGGGCGTGGTCGAGACCGACCCGCGCCTGACCGTCACCCCGTGACCGCGCGCGAGGGCCCCACCCGCGCCGACGGGTGGGGCCCTCGCCGTTCACACCGCTCCGCGCGGAGCGGTGTGCCCAGGACCCGGGACCGATCGGCGCGGGTTGCCGGAGGCAGCGCGGGTCCCGGAGGCGGCGTGGGTCCCGGAGGCGGCGCGCCCGGCCTCGCGGCGAGCCACGGGTTGCCTACTCGGCGGGGGCCAGGGACATCGGGCCGTAGACCTCGGACTCGGCGCGCAGCAGCGTCACCTGGGCCACGCCCGCGTCGCGCAGCGCCGACCACTCCGCGCTGAACCAGTCCTCGGCCTCGGTCTGGTCCGCGAACACCACCGTCGGGCCGTCCACCTCACGGCCGCTCTCGTCCTGGTAGCGCCACCGGTACTCCACGTCCGGCTCCTCCCGATGTCCGCCGGGTAACGTTCGCCAGGCTAAGACCAAACAGACCGGATGGGGTGCGGTGTGACGAGTCGGACACTGGTCCTCGGCGGCGCGCGGTCGGGCAAGTCCGCGCACGCGGAAGGGCTGCTCACCGACGACGTCGTCACGTACGTCGCGACCGCGCGGCGCTACCCCGACGACGCGGACTGGGAGCTGCGGATCGCCCAGCACGTCGCCCGCCGCCCCGCCACGTGGCACACCGTCGAAGCGCCCGCCCCCCACGACCTCACCGCGCTGCTCACCGCCACCGCCCCCACCGACCCGCCGATCCTGGTCGACGACCTGGCCACCTGGCTCGCCGGCGCGCTGGACGACGCGGGCGCGTGGGAGGGCCACGGCGTCGGCGAGGTCGAGCGCGAGTGCACCGCCCTGGTCAACGCGGTCGCCCAGGCGAAGACCCGGCTGGTGCTGGTGTCCGCCGAGGTCGGCCTCGGCGTCGTGCCCAGCACCCGCTCTGGCAGGCTCTTCCGCGATCACCTCGGCTCGCTCAACGCGCGGCTGGCCGAGGTCTGCGACGAGGTCTTGCTGGTCGTCGCGGGAATCCCACTGCGACTGCGCGAAGCCGGAGGTAGTCGGTGACCGTCGAGTTCCCGCCCGTGGAGCCGCCGAGCGAGGACGCCCGCCGCCAGGCCGTCGCGCGCCACGGCGTGCTGACCAAGCCCGCGGGGTCGTTGGGCAAGCTGGAGGAGCTGGGCGTCTGGGTGTCCGCGTGCCAGGGCGTGTGCCCGCCGCGGCCGTTCACCCGGCCCCGGGTCGTCGTGTTCGCCGGCGACCACGGGGTGGCGCGGCACGGCGTGTCCGCGTACCCCAGCGAGGTCACCGGGCAGATGGTGGCGAACTTCCTCGACGGCGGAGCGGCGGTCAACGTCCTGGCCACGGTGGCCGGCGCGACGGTCCGCGTGGTGGACGTGGCGGTGGACTCCGAGACGTCCGTCGGCGACGCCAAGATCCGCCGCGGTTCCGGCTCGATCGACCGCGAGGACGCGTTGACTCTCGACGAGGCCGAGCGGGCCATCGAGCTGGGCCGCAAGCTCGCCGACGACGAGGTGGACGGCGGCGCGGACCTGCTGGTCGCCGGGGACATGGGCATCGGCAACACCACGCCCGCGGCCGTCCTGATCGCCGCGCTGACCGGCTCGGAGCCGGTGGCCGTGGTGGGCCGCGGCACCGGCATCGACGACCAGGGCTGGATGCGCAAGACCGCCGCCATCCGCGACGCGCTGCGCCGGGCCCGGCCGGTGCTCAGCGACCCCGTGCGGCTGCTGGCGACCGCGTCGGGCGCGGACATCGCGGCGATGGCCGGGTTCCTGGCGCAGGCGGCCGTGCGCAGGACGCCGGTCATCCTGGACGGGGTCGTGGTCGGCGCGGCGGCGATCGTGGCCGAGGAGCTGGCCCCGGGCGCGCGCGAGTGGTGGGTGGCCGGGCACCGGTCGGTCGAGCCCGCGCACTCGATCGCGCTGAACCACCTGAGCCTGGAACCGCTGCTGGACTTCGAGATGCGCCTGGGCGAGGGCTCCGGCGCGGTGGCCGCGCTGCCGCTGGTGGCGATGGCGGCGAAGGTGTTGGCGGAGATGGCGACCTTCGAGGGCGCGGGCGTCTCCGGGCCGGCCTGATGCGGCTGGCGCTGTCCTGGCTGACCGTCCTGCCGATCCCGGTGTCCCACGTGGACGGTCGCGCGGCGCGGCGGGCGATCACGTGGGCCCCGGTGGTCGGGGTGCTGCTGGGCGGTGTGGCGGCGCTGGTGCTGGCCGGCCTGTCGTGGCTGGGCGCGCCGCCGGCGCTGGCGGGGTTCCTGGTCGTCGGCGGGCTGGCGCTGGCCACGCGCGGGATGCACCTGGACGGGTTGGCCGACACCGCCGACGGGCTCGGGTGCTACGGGCCGCCGGAGCGGGCGCTGGCCGTGATGAAGGACGGCGGGGCCGGGCCGTTCGCGGTGGTGGCGCTGATCGTCGTGCTGGGGGCGCAGGCGGTGGCGCTGCCGTCCGTGCCGTGGGGCGCGGTGGTGCTGGCGTTGGCGGCGGGCCGGGCGGCTTTCGTGCTGTGCTGCGCCCGCGGCGTGCCGGCGGCCCGGCCGGAAGGGCTGGGGGCGCTGGTCGCCGGCACCCAGCCGGTGTGGGTCGTGGTGGCGTGGTGGGTCGCGCTGGCCGTGGCGGGGTTCTTCGTGGCCCCCGTCCACGGCCCGGTCGCGGTGGTCCTGGCGCTGGGCCTGGTGCTGGTGTTGGTGCGGCACACGCGCAAGCGCTTCGGCGGGATCACCGGCGACGTGCTCGGCGCGGCCTGCGAGACGGCGAGCGTGTCGGTGCTCGCCGTCTGCGCGTTGGCGTCCTAGGCCAGCTTGGTCATCCAGCCGTGCGGGTCCTCGACGGTGCCCTGTTGGATGCCGGTCAGCCGCTCGCGCAGCTTCATCGTCACCTCGCCGGTCGCGCCGCCGGAGATGCTGAACTGGCCGCCGGCGTGCTTCACGTGGCCCACCGGGGTGATCACGGCGGCCGTGCCGCACGCGAAGACCTCCGTCAGCTCGCCGGACTCCGCCTTCTTCTCCCACTCCTCGGTGGAGAACCGGCGCTCCTCGACCGCGTGGCCGAGGTCGCCGGCCAGGCGCAGCAGCGAGTCGCGGGTGATGCCGGGCAGCAGCGCGCCGGACAGCTCGGGCGTGACGATGCGGGCGTCCGCGCCGGAACCGAGGACGAAGAACAGGTTCATCCCGCCCATCTCCTCGACCCAGCGGCGCTCCACCGCGTCCAGCCACACGACCTGGTCGCAGCCCTGCTCGGCGGCCTGCGCCTGCGCCACCAGCGACGCCGCGTAGTTGCCCGCGAACTTCGCCGCGCCGGTGCCGCCGGGGGCCGCGCGGACGTACTCGGTGGACAGCCACACCGTCACCGGCTTCAGGCCACCGGCGAAGTAGGAGCCGGCGGGCGAGGCGATGAGCACGTAGAGGTACTCCGTCGACGGGCGGACGCCGAGGCCCTTCTCCGTGGAGTACATGAACGGCCGGAGGTACAGCGACTCCTCGCCGCCCGCCGGCACCCACCGCTCGTCCACGGCGACCAGCTCCCGGATCGACTCCAGGAACAGCTCGTCGGGCAGCTCGGGCATGGCGATGCGGCGGGCGGAGGCGCGGAAGCGCTCGGCGTTCGCCTCGGGGCGGAAGGACGCGATCGAGCCGTCGGGCCGGCGGTAGGCCTTGAGCCCTTCGAAGATCGCCTGGCCGTAGTGCAGCACCATCGCCGCCGGGTCCAGTTCCAGCGAGTGGTAGGGCTCGACTGCGGCGTCGTGCCAGCCCTGCTCGCGGTTCCAGCGGATCGTCACCATGTGGTCGGTGAAGTGCTGCCCGAAGCCCGGCTTGGCGAGTACCTCCGCGACCCGTTCCGGGGTCGCCGGCGTGGGGTTGGGGGTCCGGGTGAAAGGCAACGCGGTCGTCATGTCAGCACAGTAGCCGCTGGTGGGACATCGGAAAATCGCCGTCCCGACGCTCGGACGTCCGAGCTTCCCTCGCCTTACCCGACCGGCTGGCGCAGGTGTCCCAGCGCGAGCAGCCCGGTACCCGCGGCGATGCCCACGGCGGTGATCACGAGCGCCTCCGCCGGCGCGCTCATGGCCAGCAGCACCGACAACCCCAGGCCGAGGCACGCCGTGCGCATGGGCCAGGTGCGGTCCTCGTGGAGCAGCACGCGGGCGCCGGCGTTCGTGAAGCCGTAGTAGAAGGCGGTGCCGCACGCCCCCACCGCCAGCGCGGTGGTCGGGGGCAGCAGCAGGAACGCCGCGGCGGCCAGGGCGGCGCCGACCACGTCGAGCGGCCAGCCGGCCCGGACGGCGGGCAGGTCGCCGGTCTCGGCGAGGCCCGCGAGGGTGCGGCGGGCGCCGGCGAGGACCCACGAGAGCGCCGCGACGATCGCCACCGCCGCGCCCAGCGTCAGGACCGGCAGCAACGCGCGGCCGTCGGCGGCGACCAGGGCGTCGCGCAGCGGCGCCGGGGACAGACCGAGCCTGCTCGGACCGAGTTGGCGCAACACCGACACGCCGAGCACGGCCGTCAGGATCAAGACCACCCCGATGAGGACCGGGATCGCCACGTGGAGGGTCTTCGCGGTGAAGGTCTTCCCGTCCGGGTGAGGCGCGGTCACCCGTTCGAAGCCCGTGAAGGCGATGAACAGCAGCGATGCGGCTCCCATGATGCCGTCGAACCCGGCCGCGGTCGCCGGGACGGCGCTGTTGTCCGGCGGCGGCACCGAGAAGCCGGCCAGCGCGACGAGGCCGAGCACGCCCACGACGAGCGCGACGACCGCCCAGCCGACGCGGCCCCGGACGTGCCGGCCGAGCGCGGCGGTGCCGATGAGCAGCGCCAACCCGGCGAGCGTCCGGTCCGCGGGGAACACGTACGCGCCGAACGCGCCGGCCAGCGCGGCGGCGACGCCGGCCCGCCCGATCAGGTGGGCGCTGGCCCCGATGCGCGCGGGCCACGGGCCGAGCTGGTTGCGGATGTAGGCGTAGCCGCCGGGCGCGTCGGGGTACGCGCGGTGCTGGTCGGCGGTGGAGTAGGCGCAGCACAGCGCGGTGAGCGCGGCGAGCGGCAGGGCGAAGAGGAACCAGGGGCCCGCGAGGGCCGCCGCCGGGGCGAGTCCGGTGAGGACTCCGACGCCCAGCGTCGCGCCGAGCGCGAGCACCACGGCCCCGGCACGGGGCGTGACTGTCACCGCCTAACAGTCCCAGATGGACCGGGTGAGTGCGAACGCCCGTCGGGCTGACCCCTGATCGTGTTAATTGTTACTCCCCGCTATCGAGAGTGCGGGGGACGCGGGGATGAACGAGACCTTTAGCATTCGTCACGATCCACCTTGGTCCGAAAACACCCAGAGTCGTCCACCCAGTTCCCGCCGCACGACCAGGAAGTGCCGGGAGGACCCACGTCGAGGAGCCGCAGTGACCCCGCCGAAGCTGGCCATCACCGACAGTGACCCGAGCACCACGACCGCGGACGCCGTGGTCGTGGGCACCCTCCAGGGACCGGACGGCCTCGCCCTCGCCGGCGCGGCCGACGCGGTGGACGCCGCGTTCGACGGCGGCCTGGTGGACGTGTTGTCCACCCTGGGCGCCACCGGCAAGGCCGAGGAGGTCGTGTCCCTGCCGAGTTTCGGCAAGACCGCGGCCCCGGTCGTGATCGCCGTCGGCCTGGGCAAGCCGGCCGCGGACGGCTCGGTGACCGAGGAGCAGGTCCGCCGCGCCGCCGGCGCCGCCGCCCGCGCCCTGACCGGCAAGAAGCGCGCCGTCAGCACGCTGTCCTCCCTACACCTCGGTGCGGCGGTCGAGGGCACGCTGCTGGGCGCGTACCAGTTCACCGCCTACAAGACCTCCACCGGCGACGCGCCGGTCGCGCGGGTCGAGTTCGCGGTGACCGGCAACCTCAAGCCGCACCGGGCCACGCTCAAGGCGTCCACCCTGATCGCCGAGGCCGTCTGCACCACCCGCGACCTGATCAACACCCCGCCCAACGACCTGTTCCCGGCCTCCTTCGCCGAGCGCGCCGTCGCGCTGACCAAGGGCCTGGACGGCGTCGAGGTCGAGGTGCTCGACGAGAAGGCGCTGCGCAAGCAGGGCTTCGGCGGCATCCTCGGCGTCGGCGGCGGCTCGTCCCGCCCGCCGCGCCTGGTCCGCATCACCTACCGCGGCCCGAAGGCGGGCAAGAAGGTCGCCCTGGTCGGCAAGGGCATCACGTTCGACACCGGCGGCATCTCCATCAAGCCGGCCGCGGGCATGGACGAGATGACCTCCGACATGAGCGGCGCGGCGGCGGTCGTCGCGACGGTCGTGCTGGCGGCGAAGCTGAAGTTCCCGCTGGAGGTCACCGCCTACGCGCCGCTGGCGGAGAACATGCCGTCGGGCACCGCGTACCGGCCGGGCGACGTGCTCACCATGTACGGCGGCAAGACCGTCGAGGTGCTCAACACCGACGCCGAGGGCCGGCTGGTCCTGTCCGACGCGATCGTGCGCGCGTGCGAGGACGGCCCGGACTACCTGATCGAGACGTCCACGCTGACCGGCGCGCAGGTCGTGTCGCTGGGCAAGCGCACGGCCGGCGTGATGGGCACCGACGAGTTCCGCGACCGGGTCGCCTCGATCGGCCGCGCGGTCGGCGAGCAGGCCTGGGCCATGCCGCTGCCGGAGGAGCTGCGCGGCGACCTGGACTCGCGGCTGGCCGACATCGCCAACGTCGCCGGGCACCGGTTCGGCGGCATGCTGGCGGCGGGCATCTTCCTGCGCGAGTTCGTGGCCGAGGGCGTGTCGTGGGCGCACGTGGACATCGCCGGGCCGTCGTTCCACACGGGCGGGCCGTACGGGTACACGACCAAGGGCGGGACGGGCGTGCCGGTGCGGACGCTGGCCGCCGTGCTGGCGGACATCGCCGCCAACGGCTGAGTCCCGAGTTCGTCGGGGGCCGCACCAACTCGGTGCGGCCCCCGTTTTGTCGTGCCCACGAGCTCGTGATAGGCGGCCGGTGGCGAGCTTTGAAGAAGCTCTCACGGAAATCACCGTCGAGTGCTACACCGAAACGTTCCCGAGGGCCGCTTCACCCTTTTCAAGCCGCCCCCGCAGGCGGCGCACGACCAGGCACTTCACCAGCGCGGCACGGGTCCGGGAAACGTGCCGAGGAATTCGTGTCGTGGCGTGAAACGAGGTTTGAGCCGCGCTCAACCCTGGTTCTTGCGGCGGCTGTATTCGCGCATTCGCTTGGGGTAGCCGACGATTCCGGCGTCGTAGATCGGGATCCCCAGCTTCTTCGCCAGCCGGCGGGCGCCCTCGGTGCCGTCGATGCGGCGGCGGGTCCACTCGCCGTCGTGCGCGACCAGCACGACCGTGGTCTCCGTCACGGTCGTCTTGGGCTCGACGTACGCCTCCACGCCCCGCCGTTCCGCGGCCCACTTCTCCAGGTGGCCGGTGTCCGCGGACGTGGAGGCCCGCAGCACCCCCGGGCGCTGCTTCCTGCGAAAACGGTCGAACAGGCCCACCGGGCCACCTCCTGCGCAGACTCCTGCCGCCCATGGTGCCGGCGGGCGTGTGAAGGCGTGGCCAAATCCTCCCAACAGGACACCGCGTCGCCGTCGTTCGCGAACTAGTGACAAGATGGCAATCACCCGCGCGCACCCGCGCGAAGTAAGGCATCAAGCTCTCCAGGGAGATCCCGTGACCGACACCTCCGCCGACCTTGTGATCCTCGGTGGCGGCTCGGGCGGCTACGCCTGCGCGTTCCGCGCGGCGGAGCTCGGCCTGTCCGTCGTCCTGGTCGAGAAGGACAAGCTGGGGGGCACCTGCCTGCACCGCGGCTGCATCCCGACCAAGGCGCTGCTGCACGCGGCGGAGGTCGCGGACAACGCCCGCGAGGGCGACCAGTTCGGGGTCAAGTCCTCGCTGGAGGGCATCGACATCGCGGGCGTCAACTCGTACAAGGACGGCGTGATCAGCCGCCTCTACAAGGGCCTGCAGGGCCTGGCGAAGGCGAACAAGGTCACCCTGGTCGAGGGCGCGGGCACGTTCGTCGGCGGCACCACCGTCGAGGTGGACGGGCAGCGCTACACCGGCAAGAACGTCGTGCTGGCGACCGGCTCCTACGCCCGCAGCCTGCCCGGCCTGGAGATCGGCGGCCGGATCATCACCAGCGACCAGGCGCTGAACCTGGACTTCATCCCGGAGAAGGTCGTCGTCCTGGGCGGCGGCGTGATCGGCGTCGAGTTCGCCAGCGTGTGGGCCTCGTTCGGCGCGGACGTGACCATCGTGGAGGCCCTGCCCCGCCTGGTCCCCGCCGAGGACGAGTACGCGTCCAAGCAGCTGGAGCGGGCCTTCCGCCGCCGGGGCATCAAGTTCAAGACCGGCGTCAAGTTCACCGGCGCCACCCAGACCGACAACGGCGTCTCGGTGACCCTGGAGTCCGGCGACGTGCTCGACGCGGACCTCCTGCTGGTCGCCGTCGGCCGCGGCCCGAACACCGCGGGCCACGGCTACGAGGAGGCCGGCGTCACGATCGAGCGGGGCTTCGTCGTCACCGACGAGCGCCTGCGCACCAACCTCCCGAACGTCTACGCCGTCGGCGACATCGTGCCCGGCCTGCAGCTCGCGCACCGCGGGTTCCAGCAGGGCATCTTCGTCGCGGAGGAGATCGCCGGGCAGAACCCCAAGGTCATCGACGAGGCGGGCATCCCGCGTGTCACCTACTGCAAGCCGGAGGTCGCCTCGGTCGGCCTCTCCGAGGCGGCGGCCAAGGAGAAGTACGGCTCGGTGGAGACGTTCGTCTACGACCTCGCGGGCAACGGCAAGAGCCAGATCCTGAAGACCGCCGGCGGCGTCAAGCTGGTCAAGGCCCCCGACGGCCCGGTGGTGGGTGTCACGATGGTCGGCGAGCGGGTCGGCGAGCTGATCGGCGAAGCCCAGCTGATCTACAGCTGGGAGGCCTACCCCGAGGACGTGGCTCCGCTGATCCACGCCCACCCGACCCAGACTGAAGCCCTCGGCGAGGCCTTCCTCGCCCTGGCCGGCAAGCCGCTGCACGTGCACGGCTGACCGTCCCAACTCAAGTCAGCCGATCCACGACCCACGCACGAGGAGTCAGCGAACGATGGCCTTCTCCGTCCAAATGCCCGCACTCGGCGAGAGCGTCACCGAGGGCACGGTCACCCGCTGGTTGAAGCAGGAGGGTGACCGCGTCGAGGTCGACGAGCCGTTGCTGGAGGTCTCCACCGACAAGGTGGACACCGAGATCCCGTCCCCCGCGGCCGGCGTGCTCCAGAGGATCGTCGCCCAGGAGGACGAGACCGTCGAGGTCGGCGCCGAGCTCGCCGTCATCGGCGACGGCGACGACTCCGGTTCCGGTGACAGCGCCCCGGTGGAGCAGTCCGCGCCGGAGACCCCGGCCGAGACGCCCGCCGCCCAGGCCCCCGCCGAGGAGGCCGCGCCGGACCCGCAGCCCGAGCCGCAGGCCCCGGCCCAGTCCGGCGGCGGCGCCGCCGAGGGCACCCCGGTGACCATGCCCGCGCTGGGCGAGAGCGTCACCGAGGGCACCGTCACCCGCTGGCTGAAGTCGGTCGGCGACTCGGTCGAGGTCGACGAGCCGCTGCTGGAGGTGTCGACGGACAAGGTGGACACCGAGATCCCGTCCCCGGTCGCCGGCACCCTCCTGGAGATCACCGCCGGCGAGGACGAGACCGTCGAGGTCGGCGGCCGGCTCGCCGTCATCGGTTCGGGCAGCCCGGCCCCGCAGGCGTCGGCCCCCGCGCCGGCCCCGGCCCAGGAAGCGCCCAAGCCCGCGCCCGCCCAGGAAGCGCCGAAGCCGGCCGAGGCCCCGAAGCCCGCCGCGGCTCCGGCTCCGCAGGCCGCGCCCGCCCAGGCCGCGCCCGCGCAGGCCGCTCCGGCCGCGTCCGAGGAGGCCAACGGCCAGCCGTACGTGACGCCGCTGGTGCGCAAGCTCGCCGCCGAGAACGGCATCGACCTCGGCTCGCTCAAGGGCACCGGCGTCGGTGGCCGCATCCGCAAGCAGGACGTGCTCGCCGCCGTCGAGGCCGCCAAGGCCCCGGCTCCCGCGCCGGCCGCCCCCGCCGCCCCGGCCGCGTCCGCGCCGGCCCAGCGGGTCGCCACCCCGGCCGTGGACGGCAGCGGCAAGCGCGGCACCGTGCAGAAGCTGCCGCGGCTGCGCCAGATCGTCGCGCAGCGCACCCGGGAGTCGCTGCAGGTCTCCGCGCAGCTCACCCAGGTGTTCGAGGTGGACGTCACCAAGATCGCCCGGCTGCGCAACAAGGCCAAGGCCGCGTTCGAGCAGCGCGAGGGCACCAAGCTGACGTTCCTGCCCTTCTTCGCCAAGGCGGCCGTCGAGGCGCTCAAGCAGCACCCGGTGCTGAACGCGTCCATCGACGAGGAGAAGAAGGAGGTCGTCTACCACGGCGCCGAGCACCTGGGCATCGCGATCGACACCGAGCGCGGCCTGCTCAACGCGGTGATCGCGAACGCGGGCGACCTGAACCTGGCCGGCCTGTCGCACAAGATCAACGACCTCGCGTCGCGCGCCCGGGCGAACAAGCTCACCCCGGACGAGCTGACCGGCGGCACGTTCTCGCTGACCAACCTGGGCAGCAACGGCGCGCTGTTCGACACCCCGATCATCCAGCAGCCGCAGGTCGGCATCCTGGGGGTCGGCGTGGTGAAGAAGCGCGCGGTCGTCATCACCGACGAGAACGGCGACGACACCATCGCGATCCGGTCGATGGCCTACCTGGCGCTGACCTACGACCACCGCCTGGTGGACGGGGCCGACGCGGGCCGCTTCCTGACCACGGTGAAGAACCGCTTGGAGGAGGGCTCGTTCGAGGCCGACCTGGGCCTCTGAGGCGACCACCGCGGAAGGGCCGCCCCGGGACGTCCGGGGCGCCCCTTCCGCGTTCTGTGGCACCGGCAACACCACCGCTGCTGTGCAACACCGCGCACCGTGCGAGACGATCAACGGCATGCGGGTTCTGATCGCGGGGTCGTCCGGCTTGCTCGGCACCAGCCTGGTCGCCGCGTTGCGCGGGGCCGAGCACGAGGTGCTGCGGCTGGTCCGGCGGCGGCCCGCGGCGCCCGACGAGCGCGGCTGGGACCCGCCGGCCGGGCGCATCGACCTGGGCGCGCTGGACGGCGTGGACGCCGTGGTGAACCTGTGCGGCGCCGGGGTCGCGGACAAGCGGTGGAACGACGCCCGCAAGCAGGTGCTGCTGGACAGCCGCACCACCCCGACCGAGGTGCTGGCCTCGGCGGTGGCCGAGCACGGCATCCCGGTGCTGGTCAACGCCAGCGCGATCGGGTACTACGGCGACACCGGGGACGCGGTGGTGGACGAGACCGCGCCCTCGGGCACGGGGTTCCTGGCCGAGCTGTGCCGCCGGTGGGAGGCCGCGACCGCCGCCGCCGAGTCGCAGCGGGTCGTGCGGCTGCGCACGGGGCTCGTGATCAGCCCGTCGGGCGGGTTGTTCGGCGCGATCCGGCCGCTGTTCAAGTTCGGTCTCGGCGGTCGGTTGGGCGACGGGCGGCAGTACATGCCGTGGATCTCCCTGGACGACGCGATCGCGGCGATCCAGTTCGTGCTGGAGCGCGACGTGCGCGGGCCGGTGAACGTGACCGCGCCCAGCCCGGTCACCAACGCCGAGTTCACCCGCACGGTCGGGCACGCGCTGGGCCGGCCGACGCCGTGGGTGGTGCCCGCGTTCGCGCTCAAGCTCGTGCTCGGCGAGATCGCCGAGGAGGGCGTGCTGGCCGGGCAGCGGGCCGTGCCGAAGGTGCTGGAGCGCCACGGCTTCCACTTCCTGCACCCGGCGCTGGGCGCGGCCGTGGCGGCGGCCGGCACCGCGTGAGCCGGGCGTTCCCGGCCTCCGTCGGCGTGGTCCTCGCGCTGGCGTCGGTGGTGCTCGGGGTGTCGGTGGACGGCGCGCCGCCCGAGCTGGACTCCTCGCTGCGCGGCGCGGCGGTGGGGCTCGGGCCGGGGTTCGAGCGGGCGGCGGACGTGGTGAGCCTGGTGCTCAGCCCGGGGCTGGCCACGATCGCGCTGGTCAGCCTGGTGCTGCGGGCGTGGCTGGGGCGCGACGTGCTGGTGTTCAAGGCGGCGGTGCTGCTCGCGGTGTGCTGGGCGAGCGTGCTGAGCCGGTGGTTCTACCTGCGGGTGCGGCCGGTGGAGTACGACCTGCCGTCCTACCCCAGCGGGCACGTCACGGCGGTGACGGCGGTGTCGGTGACCGCGGTCGTGCTGTGCGCGCACCTGCGGCCGGCGCTCGTGCGGCGGGTGGTGGCGGCGTCGGTGGCGGCGATCGTGCTGACCGCGGCGAGCCGGGTCGTGCTGGAGATGCACTGGTTCACCGACACGGTGGGCGCGGTGCTGGCCACGACCGGTGTCGGCCTGGTGGCGGCGCTCGCGCTGGGCCTGCTGCCGGTCACCCGGGTCCCGGGCGGTGGGCGTAGGGTCGAGCCGTGAGCAGTCGCGAACTCTCCTGCCGCACGTCCTCCGACCCGATCGACGTGCGTGAGCTGGGCACCATCGACTACCTGGCCGCGTGGGACCTCCAGCGCGAACTCGCCGAGGCCCGGGCGGACGGCACGCGCGGCGACACGCTGCTGCTGCTGGAGCACCCGCCCGTCTACACGTGCGGCCGGCGCACCGAGCCCGACGAGCGGCCGGTCGGCGGGGACACCCCCGTGATCGACGTGGACCGCGGCGGCAAGATCACCTGGCACGGGCCGGGGCAGCTGGTCGGCTACCCGATCGTCGGACTGGCCGAGCCGATGGACGTCGTGCAGTACGTGCGGCGGCTGGAGCAGGCCCTGATCCACGTGTGCGACCAGCTGGGCGTGCGCACCGGGCGGGTCGAGGGCCGCAGCGGCGTGTGGATCCCGGCCGACGAGCGCGGGATCGAGCGCAAGGTCGCCGCGATCGGCATCCGGGTGCAGCGCGGTGTGACCATGCACGGGTTCGAGATCAACTGCAACGCCGACCTGGCCGCGTTCGGCGACATCATCCCGTGCGGCATCCGGGACGCCGGGGTGGCGTCGCTGTCGCACGAGCTGGACCGGGACGTGACGGTGGCCGAGGTGCTGCCGATGGCGCGGGACGCGGTCATCGACGCGCTCAACGGCGACCTGCCGTTGACCGACCGCACGTTGGAGCGTCAACAGCCGGTGGCGCCGGGCGTGACGTTCGCCGTCCAGAGCCGCTGACACCCGCCGACCCTCCCCTCTAGTATTCCGGAATTACGGATCACCCGAGGGGAGAGTCGTCGTGCCCGTGACCCGACGAGCCCTGCTCACCGCGTTCGGCGGCACCCTGTTCTTCCCCGCTGTCGCTTCGGCGTCGCCCGCCTGGTCCGGCGTCTCCGTGGTGGTGGACGACGGGCGCGGCGGGCGGTTCGCGCACCGGGCGCACGAACCGCGACCGCTCGGGTCCGCGGTGAAGGTCGTGCACCTGGCCGGCTACGCGCGGGCGGTGTCCGAGGGCACGCTGTCCCCGGCCGAACGGGTGCGGGTGGCCGAGTGGGAGCAGTTCCGGGCGGCCCCCGACGCCCACGGTGACGCGTTGCGGCACCTCGGGATCAGGTCCACCAACGGCGTGGTCGCGGACGACCCGCGCGCCTTCGTGACCCTGGCCGACCTCGCCGCGGTGCTGACCCGGTTCGACGACCACGCCGCCGCCGACTTCCTGCGCCACCGCCTGGGCGAGGCCCGCCTCCGCGCCGGCGCCGCCCGCCTGGGCCGGCCGGACGCCCCGGTCCCGTCCCTGCTCGCCGAACGCCTGCACCAGGTCCTGGGCCGCCCAGAGGACCCGGCGCGGTACCTGACCGACCCCGGACTCCGCCTGGAGGTCCTGGGCCGCTCCCCCGCCGTTCCCCCGCGGCTTCCGTCCACCCGGGGCGCCGCCGCCGACCTCCACCGCCTCCTCCGCGACCTCGACCACCCGCTGGACACCAGCGGCTCCGCGGTCGCCCTGAGGACCCACTGGGACGACGGCCGCGTCGGGACCGCGGTCGTCCTGGCCGACGAGGACTCCGCCGAGTTCGCCCACGTCGCCACATTGGTCCGTTCGGCCCTGCGCGACCCCGCTGTGCTGCGGGGATTCCACGTGACCCTTACGTAGGATGACCGGAGTGGACCTGGTGCAGCGGCTGGCCGAGCTGGAGCAGCGCGTCGCGGCGCTGGAGGGTGACGAGCGCGAGACGGTCGTGCTGCCCGACAGCGCGGACGGCGGCGGCGAACTGGGTTACGGCGGATGGGTTTCGCTGGGCGGCGGCCGGGTGTCGTGGCGCATCGACGTGACGCCGGAGCGGGCGCTGTCGCTGGCGGACCGACCGCGCATCGAGGTGCTGGCGGCGCTGGCGCACCCGGCGCGGGTGGACATCGTCCGGTCCCTGCTGGCGCGAGGCCCCCAGCCCGCGACGGCGTTGCAGGAGGCGGCCCGCCTCGGTTCCACCGGGCAGCTCTACCACCACCTCAAGGCGTTGACCGGGTCCGGCGTGGTGGAGCAGGACAAGCGCGGCAGCTACCGGCTGCGCAGCGCGGCGACCGTGCCCGTGCTCGTCCTGCTCACCGCCGCCTCCGACGTGGCCGGTCAGCTCAGGGCGTGACGCCCGCGATCAGCTCGACGTGGTCCAGGTCGGACAGGTCGAGCACCTGGCAGTAGACGCGGGAGATCCCGGTGCGCTCCCGCCACTGCCCGATCTTGTCCTGCACCTGGGCGACCGTGCCGGTGAGCCCGTTGGCCTTGAGCTCCTCGAAGTCCCACCCGATCGCGGCGGCCCGCTTGGCGACCTCGGCGTCGTCACGACCGACGCACGTGGTCAGGGCGACCGACCGCGTCATCGTCGAGGGGTCGCGCCCGATCTCCCGACACGCCGCGTCCACCCGCTCGAACTGCTCGGCGGCGAAGTCCATGCCCACGAAGGGGAGGTTGAACTCGGTGGCGAACCGCGCGGCCAACGCCGGCGTCCGCTTGACCCCCTTGCCACCCACCACGACCGGCACCGGCTGCTGCACGGGCTTGGGCAGGGCGGGCGAGTCGCTGAGCGTGTAGTGCTTGCCCTGGAAGGAGAACGTCTCGCCGAGCGGGGTGCCCCACAACCCGGTGACGATCTCCAACTGCTCCTCGAACACCTCGAACCGCTCGCCGAGCGCGGGGAAGCGCAGCCCGTAGGCGGTGTGCTCCTCCTCGAACCACCCGGACCCGAGCCCGAACTCGACCCGCCCACCGGACATCTGGTCCACCTGAGCCACGGAGATGGCCAACGGCCCGGGGTACCGGAAGGTCGCGGCGGTGACCAACGTGCCCAACCGGATGGACTTGGTCTCCCGAGCCAACCCGGCCAACGTGATCCACGCGTCGGTGGGTCCGGGCAGCCCGTCGGCGGACCCCATCTTCAGGTAGTGGTCGGACCGGAAGAACGCCCCGAACCCGGCGTCCTCGGCCGTGCGGGCGACGCGAAGCAGGTCATCGTAGGAAGCCCCCTGCTGGGGCTCGGTGAAGATGCGCAGTTCCACCCACCCAAACTATCCCGCCAGCCTCCCCACCCACGCACCACCCAAGTCTGAGGCGCGCAGCGCCTGCTTTCCGGGCGCGCAGCGCCTGCCTTTCGGGCGCGCAGCGCCCCCGCTTTTGGGCTTTTCCGTCCTCCCCGTATGGCCTGCCCGAAGGGCTACCACACTTTCCCGGGGTTGGGCCAAAAAGTT
>NZ_JBEZBW010000131.1:0-21597 GCF_040647305.1 Saccharothrix sp. NPDC042600
CTTCCCGCCGATCACCCCCGCCGCTCCCCGGCGACCGCCTCCCGCACCGCCGCCGCCTCGGGCCGGCCCGCGCCACCCGCCGCCCCGCCCAGCACTCCGCGCCGGCCCGAACCCGTGCCGTGACTGCCCGTTCGGGCAGCCGAGACGGCCCCTGCGCGTCTTCCGGGCACCGTGCGCGCGGGTGGATGCTCGACATCTCTTCCGGGCTGTGAGGGGCGAAGTCATGCGCGGACATGAACACGAGGGTGAGGCCGCGTTCCGCCCGCGGGGCGACCGGCCGGAGCGCGAGGAGCACGACCTGATGGGCAAGGCGGCGGCGGCCGGGCGGGCCGACGTGCTCGGTCCCGCCGGGCTGCTCGGCCTCCAGCGGGCCGTGGGCAACGCGGGTGCGAGCGCGGTGGTCGAGGAGGAGTCGCCGGTGCACGGTGTCCTCCGGTCCGGCGGCGCGCCCCTGGACGCGGGCGTGCGCGAGGACATGGAAGCGCGGTTCGGCACCGACTTCTCCGGTGTCCGCGTGCACACCGACGGCGCGGCCGGCGAGTCGGCCCGCTCGGTCAACGCGCAGGCCTACACCGTGGGCGACAACATCGTCTTCCAGGACGGCAAGTACGACCCGTCCTCGGACGCCGGCAAGCACATGCTCGCCCACGAGCTGACGCACGTCGTCCAGCAGCGCAACGGACCCGTGGACGGCACGGACGCCGGCGGCGGCGTGAAGGTCAGCGACCCGTCCGACCGGTTCGAGCGCGAGGCAAGCGCCAACGCCGACCGGCTGATGTCCGCTCCCGCGCCCGCGCCGCCCGTGCAGCGCGAAGAAGACCACGCGGGCCACGACCACGTCCAGCGCGAGGAAGCCCCTGCCGAGGAGGAGGCTCCTGAGGAGGAAGCCGCCCCGGTGCAGGGCATGTTCGTCCAGCGCCAAGAGGAAGACCTCCCCGAAGAGGAGTGAGCGGCTGCCCGTTGGGGCAGCTTTCCGCTCCCCCCGGCACCGCCCGGCGGTCGTTTCGCGGGCGGGGTCACGGGAAGCAACATCGTCAGCACAGCCGGTTCCACACGCGACTTGGGAGGCGACGCAATGCCCACCTATCTCTCTCCGGGGGTGTACGTCGAGGAGGTGGAGGCGGGTGCGCGGCCCATCGAGGGCGTTGGCACCGCCGTCGCCGCCTTCGTGGGTTTCGCCGCGCGCGGCCCGTTCAACACCCCGACGCTGGTGTCCAACTGGGCCCAGTACACCCAGACCTTCGGCGACTTCCTGGAGGACAGCTACCTCGGGCAGTCGGTCTACGGCTTCTTCCTCAACGGCGGCACCAACTGCTACGTCGTGCGCATCGGCGGCGAACGCGGCAACGGCAACGGCTCCGCGCCGTCCGGCCCGCAGGCCGCCCTGGGCGGCTACCGCGTGGCCGCGAAGGAGCTGGGCGCGGCGGACATCACCGTCGAGGTGGCCGACGCGACCGGCGAGAACCCGCCGGACGACCGGTTCACGTTGCTGGTCAAGCAGAACGGCAAGGTGGTGGAGACGCACAACGTGTCCACCAAGCGCACCAAGGACAACGTCGTCACGGTCGTGAAGGAGAAGTCGAACCTGATCACGATCGAGGAGACGTCCTCGACCGCGTTGGCCAAGCCGGACAAGGGCAGCGTCACGTTGCAGGACGCGCCCGCCGCGCCGCCCGTGCCGCGCAAGGTCGCCGCCGACGACTACGTGGGCGACGTCGCCGACCGCACCGGCTTCGGGGGCCTGGAGGCCCTCGAAGAGGTCACCATGGTCTCGGTGCCCGACCTGATGAGCTCCTACCAGCGCGGCGCGATCACGTTGGAGTCGGTGAAGGCCGTGCAGCTCGCGATGATCGCCCACTGCGAGCTGATGGGCAACCGCGTCGCGATCCTCGACCCGCCGCCCGGGCTGAACCCGCAGCAGGTCCGCGACTGGCGGCAGAACGTCGCCGGCTACGACTCGAAGTACGCCGCCCTGTACTACCCGTGGGTCAAGGTGTTCGACCCGGCCAGCGACGAGCACGTGTTCGTGCCGCCGAGCGGGCACATGGCGGGCGTGTGGGCGCGCACCGACGGGACGCGCGGCGTGCACAAGGCGCCGGCGAACGAGGTCGTGCGCGGCGCGGTGGCGCTGGAGACCCAGTTGACCAAGGCCGAGCAGGAGTTGCTGAACCCGATCGGCGTCAACTGCATCCGGTCGTTCCCGGGGCGCGGCATCCGGGTGTGGGGCGCGCGGACGCTGTCGTCGGACCCGGCGTGGCGGTACCTGAACGTGCGGCGGCTGTTCAACTACCTGGAGGACTCGATCCTCCTGGGCACGCAGTGGGTCGTGTTCGAGCCGAACGACGACGCCCTGTGGGCCAGGATCCGGCGCACCATCAGCGCTTTCCTGGTCACGGAGTGGCGCAAGGGCGCGCTGTTCGGGCTCACCCCGGACGAGGCGTTCTACGTCAAGTGCGACCGCGAGACCAACCCGGCCGAGAGCATCGACCTCGGCCAGGTCGTGTGCGAGGTGGGCATCGCGCCGGTCAAGCCCGCCGAGTTCGTCATCTTCCGCCTGGCGCAGGTCTCCGGCGGCACCAGCCTGGTCAACGAGTAAAGGCGGTAACCAGTCATGGCCCTTCCCGACCTCGACACGTCCGTCGGCCACTCGTTCGGGCTGGAAGTCGACGGCGTCGCGATCAAGCAGATCTCCGAGGTGTCCGGCTTGAAGATGGAGCAGGACGTCATCGAGCTCAAGCAGAACACCAACGACGGCAAGTACATGATCAAGAAGCTGCCGGGCCGGCCCAAGGCGGGCGAGGTGACGCTGACCCGCGGCCTGACGGCGGACAACAGCTTCGAGAAGTGGGTCAAGGACTCGCACTTCGGCAAGATGAGCAACGCGCGCAAGGGCGGGGCGATCATCGTCTACGACTACGAGGGCCAGCCCATCAAGCGGTACAAGCTGACCAACGCGTGGCCGAAGTCGTTGGAGATCGGCACGTTGAAGGCGGGCGACACCAGCGTCCTGACCGAGAAGCTCGTCATCACGTACGAGCAGATGGAAATCGAGTGACGCCATGCGCAGGGTGATGGCCGCGGTTCCTCCCGTCCCTTCGGACGCTCCTGTCGATCTTTCGCCGATGCGGACGGAGTTCAACTTCGAACTGCCCCGCGGGTACGTCGACGACGCCGGCGTCGTGCACCGCACGGGCGTGATGCGCCTGGCGACGGCGCGCGACGAGCTGGTGCCGCTGCGGGACGACCGGGTGCGGGAGAACGCGGCCTACCTCACGGTGGTGCTGCTGGCCCGGGTGATCGTGCGGATCGGCACGGTGACCGACGTGCACGCGGGTGTCGTGGAGAACCTGTTCGCGTCGGACCTGGCGTTCCTGCAGGACATGTACCGGCGGATCAACAGCGAGGGGCACACCCGGGCGGCGGTGGCCTGTCCGGAGTGCGGGCACGGGTTCAGCGTGGACGTGGCGGGCGGGCGCCTGGGGGAATCGTGACGTACGCGGCCGACCGCCTCCACGAGGAGGTCGCGTACGTGGCGTACCACTTCCACTGGTCGTGGGAGTCCATCTTGGACATGGAACACGCGGACCGGTTGCGGTACGTGGCGGAGATCGCGCGGATCAACACGAGGATCAGTCAGGGGCGGTGAGGACGTGAAGTGGCCGTGGCGCAAGGACCCGACCGCGCCCGCGCGCGCCGAACCGGTGGTGCGGGGCGAGTGGCGCTTGTTGCCGCCGATCGAGCGGGTGCTGCCGGCGCACCCGTTGGTCAATCCCGTGCAGCGCTTCTCGGACACGTTGACGTCGTGGCAGTCCCCGGCCTACTTGGCTCCGTTGGTGCACGACGTGGCCCCCACCGAACCGTCCGGGGTGGTGGAGGGCTTGGCAACCCCCACCGCGGGCCCACCCATGCCCCTGGTCCCCGCGCGGCCGCGCAAATCTCGTGGCCCGGTACTGCAACGCCTCCTGAACTTCCTCCCGACCACGACGACTGCGCCCACCAGCCCGACCGCCAAGCCCGAACCCGGCGAACACACCGAACCCGAACCAGAACGGCCCACCGCCCCAGCCGATCCCGCACCGACCGCGTCCCAGCCGGCCGCTCCCGCCATCACCGCGCAACGGACGAAGTCACCGACGACCCCTCCACCACAACCGACCCCGACACCACCCAACCCACCCAAGACCACCACGCCGGCACCCGAAACGCCCCTGTCCGGCCCACCACCCGCTGAGGCACCGCTGATCGGGTCGCAACCGGCGGAAGTGCCGCTCGCGGAAGCACCACCGGCCGCGCCCCAGCCCGCCGATGCGCCGCTCGCCGATGCACCGCTCGCCGTATCGCCACCGGCCGTGTCGCCACCGGCTGTGTCGCCACCGGCCGAGATGCCGCTCGCCGATGCGCCGCTGGCCGATTCGGTGCCCTCTGGCTCGGCCGACGCGGATGCACCTTTGGTCGGTTCGGTGCCCGCCGGCTCGGCCCTCGCGGATGCGCCGCTGATCGGATCGGTGCCTGCGGACCCGGTGCTCGGTGATGTGCCGTTGGGTGCGCCGAAGGCACCGCCAGCCGGCCCACTGCCGGCCGATCCGCCGCTGACCGTCTCCCGGCTCGCTGCCCCACCACCGCCCAACCCGCCCCGGGCCAGGTCGTCGCGCATCGGATCACCCCGGATCGGCTCACCGCCACCGAAGCCGACACCCGCCGACATCCCGGCGCACAACTCCTCGACGATCCAGCGGACACCGGCGGAGGAACCCGACACCGCGCCGACCACCGGCCACCTCACCTTCCCGCTGTCCGCACCTTCCGCAACCCCGACCACCCCGACCACCCCGACCAGCCCGGCATCCACCCCCGCCCAAGCCACCCCGCCCACTCCTGCCGACCCGCCCAGCTCGCCCACTCCGACCACCCCAGCCAGCGCGCCCACGCTGGTCGGCCAGGCCAGCGCCCGCACTCTGGCCGCCCCAGTCACGGCGCAGACCGCGCCCGCTCCGGTCAGCGCGCCAACTCCGGCCACACTGATCAGCGCGCAGACCTACTCCAACCCGGGCAGCGCACCGACCCGGGCCACCCCGGTCACCGCGCAGACCTTGCCCGCTCCGGCCAGCGCGCCGATCCTCGCTGCCCCGGTGAGTGCGCCGACAGCGGGAAGCCTGCTCGCTGCACCGACTCCGCCCGACCTGGTCAGCGCGCCCACCCTGCCGAACGTGCCCGCCGATTCGCCCAGCACGCCCGCGCTCGCCAGTTCGGCCGCGTCGGCGAATCCGCTCAGCGCGCCCACGCTCGCCAGTCCGGCAGCGTCGGTGAGTCAGCCCAGCGCGCCCACGCTCGCCAATCTGCCTACGCTCGCCATCCCGTCCGGCCTCGCCATCCCGTCCACCGTCGCCGATCCGCCAACCCCGACCAGCCCGCCAGCCCTCGCCGATCCGCCAGCCCCGACCAGCCCGCCGGCCCTTGCCGGCCCGCCGGCCCCCGGCAGCCCGTCCACCGCGTCCGCCAGCCGGTCCACCGCGTCCGCCCCCACCGCGGCACCCGTTGTGGCCAGGGCGGTCAGTGGGTCGGGTGTGGGCGGCTCGGCTGTTGTTCAGCGGATGGCGGCGGTGGAGGTCGTGCCCACCCTGGGCGGTGGGTTGCCGGTGGTGGCGTCGGTGGCGAGTCCGGCCGAGTCTGTCGGTGGGAGCAGGCCTCGGGTGGGGTTGGGGGTGCCCCGTGTTGGGGGGTCGAGCGGGTCGCCGCCGGTGGCGCGCGTGCAGCGCGCCCCGTCCTCCGGCGGGGACGCGGGTGGGCCGGTGCTGGGGATGGCATCGGCCTTGCGCGTGTTGCCCCAACCGGTCGTCGAAAGCCCCGTGAGCGCGCCAGTCGAACACCACGTGGTGCAGCGCACGGAAGAAGTGGCGCCGGCGGTCGAAGAGGCGCCGAGCACCGCCGCCCCGACGTCGTCCTCCGCCGCCCCGGCGCAGCAAGCGCCGGCGGAGCCGGAGGAGTTGCTCAAGAAGCTCTACGACCCCCTCCTCCGCCGCCTCAAGGCCGAGCTGTGGCTCGACCGCGAACGCCGAGGACTGCTGACCGACCGGTGGCACTGAGAGGAAGACGCGATGGCTGGCGTGGAAGAAGCGGTTGCCGTGTGCTTCGTCGTGCGCATCGACGACGAGAGCCTCGGGTCGTTCAACAGCTGTGACGGGCTTGGGGTCGAGTTCACCGTCGAGCAGCGCGAAGAAGGCGGCAACAACGGGATGGTCTGGCAGCTCCCCACCCGCATCAAGTACTCCAACGTCAAGCTCTCCCGCCCGGTCACCAAGGACAGCGCCAAGATCATCAAGTGGATCGCGGGCATGGCGGCCGGGATCGCGCGCAAGACCGCCGTCATCGAAGCCCGCACGCTCGAAGGCACGGTGATCGCCAGTTGGTCGCTGTCGGGAGTGGTGCCGGTCCGGTGGAGCGGTCCGCAGCTGTCCGCCGACTCGCCGAAGGTCGCCACCGAAACGCTCGAACTCGCCCACCACGGCTTCCTGACCTCGGCGAGGTGACGAGATGGCCTCCCCGATCACGTTCACCTCCGCCGGCACCACCACGGCGACCTCCTACGCCGCCCCCACCAACCTCCAGAAGGCCACCCTGGCCGTCCACGAACCACCCAAGGCCGGCGGCGCGGCCAAGCCCGGCGGGTTCCTCTACGACATCACCTTCCAGTTCAACCCCAAGGAACTCACGCTCACCAAGAACGCCAAGTGGGAGCGCAGCCGCCAGCCCAACAACGCCAAGTCCGGCCCGCCGGAGTTCAAGGGCCCGGACCCGTCGAAACTCGCCCTCGAACTGTTCCTCGACGCCACCGAGCGCATGGACGACAGCGTGGTCCGCAAGGTCGAGCAGCTCTTCTCGTGCTGCGTCCCCACCCAGGACAGCCGCCAGCACGGCAAGGGCTCGCCGCCGTGGGTGATCTTCAAGTGGGGCGGCATGACGGGCTTCCCGTCCTACGTCGCGAGCGTCACCGCCAAGTACACCCTGTTCACCCCGGCCGGCACGCCCGTCCGCGCGGTGTGCACGGTGAACCTGGAGGAGATCTCCGGCGAGCACGGCGGCCAGAACCCGACCTCGGGCGCGCTGGCCGCCCGCGACTCGCACGTCCTGGTCGCCGGCGACACCCTCCAATCCCTCGCCTACAAGGCCTACGGCAACGCCGAGCTGTGGCGGGAGATCGCGGAGGCCAACGACATCGACGACCCGATGCGGCTGCGGCCGGGCACCCGCCTGCTGGTGCCCGCGTTGGAGGAGATCCGCGATGGCCGGTGAGAGCTTCGCCAACTCCCTCGTGGTCGAGGTCGAGTCCGCGCCGCTGCCCGAGGACGTCAAACCGCTGCTGACGCACGCCTTCGTGGACGACAGCCGCAACCTGCCGGACGTGTTCGTGCTGCGCTTCCGCGACCCCGGGCACGTGGTGCTGGAGAAGGGGAAGTTCAAGATCGGCGCGAAGATCGCGCTCAAGGTGCAGACCTCCGACCCGGGCGGCCCGCAGCCGCTGATGAGCGGCGAGATCACCGCCGTCGGCGTCGAGCTGGACAGCGGCGGCACGTTCACCGAGGTGCGCGGGTACGACCTGGCGCACCGGCTGTTCCGGGGCCGCCGCACCGCCGCCTACCCGAACATGACCGTCGCCGACATCGTGCGCAAGGTGGCGCAGCGCGCCAAGATCCCGACCGGCGAGATCGACGACGTGAAGGGGTTCAGCGGCAAGCCGCACACCCAGGTCAGCCAGGACAACCTCAGCGACTGGGAGTTCCTGTCCCGGCTCGCCGGCGCGGTCGGCGCGCAGCTGGCCGTGGTGGAGGGCAGGCTGAACTTCCAGCTGCCCGACAAGCCCACCGGCGCGCCGGAGCGCAACGCCAAGGCCAAGAGCAACCCGCTGGTGCTGGAGATGCACCGCAACCTGCTGTCCCTGCGCGCCGCGGTCACCGCCGCCGAGCAGGTGCCCGAGGTCAACGTCCGCGGCTGGGACCCCGAGAGCAAGAAGGCCGTGACCGCCGCCAAACCGCCGGAGATGACCGGCACGGAGATCACCGGCGTCAACCCGGAGGACCTGGCCGGGAGGTTCGGCGCGCCCCCGGTCCTGGCCACCGGCCCGTACCGGGGGCAGGGCGAGGTGGACGCGGTCGCCGCCGCGCTGAGCACCCAGCTCGGCGGGGCGTGCGCGGAACTGGCCGGCGTCGCGCGCGGCAACCCCAAGCTCAAGGCCGGCACGGCGGTCGCGCTGACCAACATCGGCGACCCGTTCGCCGGCAAGTACACGCTCACCAGCACCCGGCACCTGTTCGCCGAACAGGTCGGCTACACCACGGAGTTCACCGTGTCCGGCCGCCAGGAGCGCTCCCTGTACGGGCTGGCCAACAGCGGCCCGGCGCGGCAGGGCAGCGGTGGCCTGGTCCCGGCGCTGGTCACCGACATCCGCGACCCCGCGAAACTGGGCCGGGTCAAGGTCAAGTTCCCCTGGCTGGCCGAGGACTTCACCAGCGGGTGGGCCCGGACCGTGCACACCGGGGCGGGCGCGAACCGGGGCTCGCTGGTGCTGCCCGAGGTCGGCGACGAGGTCCTGGTCGGCTTCGAGCACGGCGACTTCGACGCGCCTTACGTCCTCGGCGGCCTCTACAACGGCAAGGACGCCACGCCCAAGCTGACCAAGGAGCCCGTGGACGGCGGCACCGGCGAGGTCACCACCCGCGGTTTCGTGTCCCGCAAGGGTCACAAGGTCGAGTTCGTGGAGGACGAGGGGATCGTCATCTCCAGCGGCGACGGGAAGTTCGTCGTCAAGCTCGACCAGAAGGCCCAGGTCATCGAGGTGACCAGCGGCAAGGCCGTGACGGTCAAGGCGCAGCACGGGATCACCATCGACGCCGGCTCCGGACCGCTGGAACTCAAGGGCCAGAAGATCACCGCGCAGGCCCAGGCCGACGTCGAGGTCAAGGCCGCCGCCCAGCTCAAGCTCAACGGCACGAGCGGCGTGAAGGTCGAGGGCGCGGCCGTCTCCGTCGCCGGACAGGGGCAGACCGAGGTCACGGCCAGTGGCGTGCTCACCGTGCGCGGCAGTCTCGTGAAGATCAACTAGAGGGGAGGCGGACATGCCACCAGCGGCGCGCGTGGGCGATCCCACCGGGCACCCGGGGACCGTCGGGCCGCCGGGCGTGCCGACCGTGCTCATCGGCGGGATGCCGGCGGCGGTCATCGGCAACCCGCACATCTGCTCGTTCCCCGGCGTGCCGCCGCACCCGCCGAGCGCGCTCGTCCCGCCGGGCTGCCCGACCGTGCTCATCGGCGGCCGACCCGCGGCGCGCATGGGCGACATGTCCGCCTGCGGCGCGCCGATCGTCGTCGGCTGCCCGACCGTCATGATCGGAGGGTGACGTGGACTTCGTCGGACGGGGCCTGGCCTTCCCGGTGCACACCGACGCCACCGGCTCGGTCGCGCTGGTCGGCGGCGAGCGCGAGGTCGTCGAGAGCATCCGGCTGATCCTGGCCACCGCGCCGGGCGAGCGGCCGATGCGCCCGGAGTTCGGCTGCGCCATCCACGACCTGGTGTTCGCGCCCGCCGACGCCGCCACCGCGGGCCGGATCGCCTACGAGGTGCGGATCTCCCTGGAGCGCTGGGAGCCGCGCATCACGCTCGCGGACGTGTCGGTCGGCTTCGACGAGGTCGACCAGGGGACGCTGCTCATCGACATCCGGTACTCCCTGCGCGGCGCCAACGACCCGCGCAACCTGGTGTTCCCCTTCTACGTCATCCCGCCGCACGAGGCCGACGAGGAGGGCGCCTGATGTCGATCCCCGCGCCGAACCTGGACGACCGCCGCTTCCAGGACCTGGTGGACGAGGCCAAGCGCCGCGTCCAGCAGCACTGTCCGGAGTGGACGGACCACAACGTCTCCGACCCCGGTGTCACGCTCATCGAGGCGTTCGCGCACATGGTGGACGAGCTGCTCTACCGGCTCAACCGCGTGCCCGCGCTGCACTACCTGAGGTTCCTGGACCTCATCGGGGTCAAGCTGTTCCCGCCCACCGCCGCCCGCGCCGAGGTCACCTTCTGGCTGTCCGCGCCGCGCGAGGTGCCGGTGGTGGTGCCGTCGGGCGCGCAGGTCGCCACCGAGCGCAGCGAGATCGAGGACCCGGTCGTGTTCACCGTGGACCGGGAGCTGTCGATCGTGCCGTGCGAGCTGAAGCACCTGGTCACGGCGTCCGCCGACCCGAACGTCCCGCCCGCCGACCGCACCGACGAGCTGCGCGACGGCAAGTCACCCGAGTGCTTCGGCGACCCGCCCACGCCCGGCGACTCCGTCCTGTTCGGACTGTCCGACGCCGTGCCGGGGTGCGCGGTGCTGCTGCGGGTCGAGGCGCACGCCGAGGGCCGGGGCGTCGACCCGCGCCGCCCGCCGTGGGTGTGGGAGGCGTGGAACGGCACCGGGTGGACGTCCTGCGAGATCGACCGCGACTCCACGGGCGGGTTCAACAAGCCCGGTGACGTCGTCCTGCACGTGCCGCGCACGCACGCCGCGTCCGTGATCGCGCGCCAACGCGCCGGCTGGCTGCGGTGCCGGGCCGTGGAACCGCCGCCGGAGCTGCCGTTCTACCAGAAGCCGCCCAAGCTGCTGGCCGTCACCGCGGCGACGATCGGCGGCACCACCGAGGCGACGCACGCGGACATCGTGCGCAACGAGACGATCGGCGTGTCCGAAGGCGTCGCGGGGCAACGGTTCGCGCTCACCCGCACGCCGGTCGTGGTGGACGAGGGCACGCTGGTGGTCGAGGTCGCCACGCCGGACGGTTGGGAGCAGTGGACCGAGGTCCGGTCGTTCGCCGAGTCAGGGCCGCGCGACAAGCACGTCGTGCTCGACCGGGTGGGCGGCGAGGTGATCTTCGGGCCGGCCATCCGGCAACCCGACGGCAGCGTCCGGCTGTTCGGCGCGGTGCCCGCGAAGTCGGCCGCGATCCGGGTGCCCGAGTACCGCACCGGCGGCGGGCTGCGCGGCAACGTCGCGCGCGGGTTGTTGCAGGTGCAGCGCGACCCGGTGCCGTTCGTCAGCTCGGTCACCAACCGCGAGCCCGCGAGCGGCGGCGTGGCGGGGGAGTCGGTGCAGGACGCGGCCCTGCGCGGCCCGCTGGTGCTGCGCACGCGCGACCGCGCGGTGACCGCCGAGGACTACGAGCTGCTGACCCGGGAGGCCGCGCCGGAGATCGCGCGGGTGCGGTGCGTCCCGGCCGGGCAGGGGTCGGCGGCGGTGCGGGTGCTCGTGGTGCCCGCCGTCGGGTCGAACGAGGAGTCCGACTTCGGCGCGCTGCAACCGGGCGCGGAGGTGCGGCAGCGCATCGAGCGGTTCCTCGACGAACGCCGCTGCATCGGCGCGCGGATCTCCGTGGAACCCCCGTACTACCAAGGCGTCACGGTCGTCGCGCAGCTGCGCTCGCGGGCCGGGACGCCCGAGGACGTCCTGCGCACCCGCGCGGTGCAGGCGTTGTACGACTACTTCAACCCGATCAGCGGCGGCCCGGACGGCGACGGCTGGCCGTTCGGGCGACCGGTGCAGTCCGGCGAGGTGTACGCGGTGCTGCAACGGGTGCCGGGCGTCGAGCTGGTCGAGGACGTCAAGCTGTTCGGCGCGAACCCGGTCACCGGCGAGCGCGGCAACGCCGTGCCGAGGCTGGACCTGCCGCCCAACGGGCTGGCGTTCTCCTACGGGCACCAGGTGCGGGTGACGCGATGAGGACCGGCGGCCCGACCCTGCCCACGCCGCACCCGCTGGCCGACCGGCTGCCCGCGGTGTACCTGGAGGACGAGTTCACCCAGCGCTTCCTGGCCGCGCTGGACGAGGTGCTGGCCCCGGTGTTCACGGCGCTGGACGGGTTCGCGGGCTACCTGGACCCGAAGGTCGCGCCGGAGGACTTCCTGGACTGGCTCGCGCACTGGGTGGCGCTGGACGTCGGCGAGGGCTGGTCGGTGCTGCAACGCCGGGCGCTGGTGGCCAACGCCGTGCAGTTGCACCGGTGGCGCGGCACGCGTCGTGGGCTGATCGCGCACGTGCGGCTGCTGACCGGCGGCCAGGTGGAGGTCGTGGACAGCGGCGGGTGCACGTCGTCGGACCGTCCGGGCGCGCCGCTGCCGGACACCGGTCCGGCGCGGGTGGTGGTGCGGGTGCGGGTGGCCGACCCGGGCGCGGTGGACCGGGTCCGCCTGTCGGCCGCGATCGCCGCCGCGGTGCCCGCGCACGTGGCGGTGGAATTGGAGGTTGGGGGACTGTGATCGTCTGTGCGCAGTGCGGGGAGCGCAACGCCCGGGGTGCGGAGTTCTGCGGGTCGTGCGGCACCTACCTGGAGTGGGAACGGGCCCCGGCCGCCCAACCGGTCCCGGGCCCACCGGGACCAGGGCAGCCAGGACCAGGGCAGCCGGGACCAGGGCAGCCGGGACCGGGCAGAGCCGGCTCGGGGCCGCCGGCGCCGGGCTGGGGCGGGCCGGGCCAGAGCGGCTCGGGGCCGCCCGCGCCCGGCTGGAGCGGGCCGGCGCAGGCCCCGCCGGGGTGGGGTGGTCCGGGGCAGAGCGGTTCGGGGCAGCCCGTGCACCCGCAGCCGCCACAACCGCAGCCGCCACAACCGCAGCCCCCACCACCACAGCCCCGGGCGCAGCAGCCGGGGGCCATGCAGCCCACCGACGAGCGCCGCACCCCGCCGCCCCCCCGTCCCCGGTTCACCGAGCGCCGCCAACCCCAGCCCGGTGACCTCATCTGCGGCCAGTGCGGCGAGGCCAACCCGCCGTCGCGGAAGTTCTGCGCCCGGTGCGGCGAGAAGCTCGCCGACGCCCAGGTGGTCCCGGAGAAGTGGTGGCGGCGGTTCCTGCCCCGGCGCGAACCCGCCGCCGCCGGCACCCGCCGCCGCCGACGCCGGACGTCGGTCGGCCGCACGGTCGGCCGCGTGCTGCGCTGGTCGGTCGTCGTCGCCCTGCTCGGCGGCCTCGGCCTCTACGGCCTGCACAGCCAGTTCCGCGGCGCGGTCAACAGCCAGGCCACCGGCCTCGCGAGCACGGTCAAGGACTGGTTCAGCAACGAGGCCAAGCCGGTGCGCCCGAACGACGTCACCGCCAACGTGGCGAGCCCCGACCACGGCGCGGGCCTGGCCGCCGACAACAACAAGGCCACCTACTGGTCCGCGCCCCTCGAACCCACGCCCCCCGCGCTGGTGCTGAAGTTCGACCGCAAGGTGGACCTGGCGCAGGCGATGTTCCTGGTCGGCATCCCGGACGCCTTCCAGACCGCGCACCGCCCGGACAAGGTGCACCTGGTCTATTCGAACGGCAAGACCCAGGACCTCAACCTGGTCGACCTGCCCGAGCCCAAGGCCGTGAAGCTCGAAGGCGCGCAGGGCGTCGAGTGGGTCGAGGTGCACGTCGAGTCGGTGCACCGGTCGTTGCAGGGCACCGAGGTCGCCATCTCCGAGATCGAGCTCTTCACGGTGGAATGAGGCAGAGGTGAACAGGACGACCGCGGTGGCCCTGGCCGGCGTGCTGCTCGGCGGTGTGCTGCTCGCCGACCGCCCCGCCGCCCAGGCCCAGCCCGAACCGCTCATGCCCTACCGGATCGGGTTCAGCCGGGTCGCGACGGGCGACGAAGCGGGCGACCTGTGGAGCACCGACTCGCGCGGCGGCAACCCGCTGGCGACCACGGCGAGCGGCGTGCTGCACGACACCGACCCCGCGTACTCGCCGGACGGCACGCGCCTGGCGTGGACCCAGCAGGCCGACGGTGGGGTGGTCAAGGTCGCCAACGCCGACGGCTCCAACCAGCGCACCCTGCGCGGCGAGGACCCGACGTGGTCGCCCGACGGCACCCGGCTCGCCGTCACCGACGGGGGCGAGGTCGTCGTGCTGCGCGTGGCGGACGGGGTGGAACTGGCCCGGATCCCGTTCCCCGACCACCTCGACGGCCGCGACCACAGCCCCGCGTGGTCCCCGGACGGCCGCACCATCGCGTTCAGCCGCGACACCGAAGCCGTGGAGATCTCGCAGGTCCACCCGCGCTCGGTGAGCGGCTCCACCCCGCTGGGCGGCTCCTTCACCACCACCGCCGCGCTGCGCACCCCGAACGTCCCCGCCCGCCCGGAGATCATGTTCCTGCTCGACACCACCGGGTCCATGGGCACGATGATCGACGCGGTGCGGACCAACCTCGGCAAAGCGATGGAGCAGATCTCCGAGAAGGAACCCCTGGCCCGCTACGGCATCGCCGCCTACCAGGACGTCACCGACGGCGAAGCCCTGCGCTACCAGAGGGTGCGGACGCCGACCACCCGCGAGGAGATCCAGAAGGTCCTGGACGACGACGAGCAGCTCGTCATCGGCTACGGCGGCGACGCCATGGAGGACTGGTTCAACGCCCTGCACCACATCTCCCGGGACCCCGAGATCTTCGGCCAACCCGGCACCAGCCGGATCATCGTGCTCGCCGGTGACGCCGCCAGCCACGACGGCGACGACTACTGCGACTTCCCGGGCTGCCCGAACACCGACCCGTACTGGGACGAGGAGACGATCGAAGAGGACCTGGTGAGCCGGGACATCCACTTCTCGGCCGTGCCCGTCCTGGTGCCCGCGAACCCGGACCCCGAGGCGGAGCCGTACCCGCACCTCGACTTCCGCGGGCAGGCGACCCGGCTGACCAAGGCCACCGACGGCGTGCTGACCGAGGGCTACACGGCCGAGGAGATCGTCAAGGGCATCCAGGCGGGCATCGAGCGCATCCCGGTCACCGTGACCCCGCGCGCCAACTGCCCGGCGGGCGTGTCGATCGAGTTCACCCCGCCCTCGGCGACCGTGCCGGGCAACACCGAGGTGCGGTTCCAGGAGACCGTGCGCCTGGAGCCGCCCGGACCGGGCATCGCCGCCGCGGGGGACCGGCACACCTGCACCGTGGACTTCCTGTTCGACGGCGTCCCGCCCGGTCAGCCGCACGTGCAGACCATCCGCGTCGCGGAGGCCGCCGCCGGCCTCCCGACCGTCGTGGTCAACGGCGACACGGTGGTCAGCCCCGGCGGGACGCCGGTCGCGGTGCCGTTCACCGCCTCCGCCACCTCGGTGACCGGCGCACCGCTCACCCCGACCTGCGACGCCAAGCCGACCGACCTGTTCCCCGTCGGCGTCACCACGGTCACCTGCACCGCGAGCGAAGACGAACGCGGCAACCGGGCCAGTGCGCCGGTCGCCGTGGTCGTCCCGGAAACCAGGCCCAGCACCGACATCTGGCTCGCCGACGTCTCCGGACCGCTCCGGCAGACCAACCTGTCCCGGCTGTTCGCCCCGGACTGCGCGCGCGACGACACGTCACCCGCCTGGTCGCCCGACGGCTCCCGGTTGGTGTTCGCGCACGCGGGGCGGGCGCTGTGCGTGGCCGACGCGTCGGGGGTCAACGCCCGGCCGATCTTCACCGCCGACCTCTGCCTGGACTCGCCCGCGTGGTCGCCCGACGGCGCGCTGATCGCGTTCGACCAGTGCGCGGGGGAGTTCGGCGCCACCCGCATCTGGCGGGTCGCGCCCTCCGGCGGGCCGGCGACCGTGCTGGTGGCCGACCCGGCCGCGCAGGTCGGGGTCGCCGCGTTCCAGCCGCTGCCCGACCTCGCGGTGGTGGCGGCGGTCGCGCCCGCCGCGATCCCGTTCGAGGGCACCACGACCGCCCGGTTCACCGTCACCAACACCGGCCTCGCGCCGACCTCGCCGACCGTGACCCTGACCGTCCCGCCGGGGCTGCGCGTCGAGACGGTCACCACCAGCGCGGGCACGTGCGTCGGCACCACCTGCACGCCCGGTCGGATGCCGCCCCGCGGCCGGGTCGAGATCCGGGTCACCGTGACCGGGACGGCGGCGGGCAGCCAGGTCGTCGCCGCCGACGCCGGCCAGGACGTCAACCCCGGCGACAACCGGGCGCAGGTGACGATCCGCGTCGCCGATCCGATCAAGCCGCCCGCCAACCCGGGTTCGCTGTCGATGGCGGTCGCCGTGCTGCCGCAGGAGAGTTTCGTCGGCGGTGACGACATCGTGCTGTCCTACAAGGTGCGCAACGGCGCGGGCGAGCCGATGACGGACGTCCGCGTGGTGACTTCCCTCCCGCCGCAACTGACCCCGGTCGGAGCCGTCTCACCGGGCTGTGCCGCGGACGGGTCGGTGTGCACGATCGGTGTCCTGCAACCACTCCAGGAAGCCGACGTGCGGATCACGTTGCCCGCCAAGGCCGCCGTGGACACCACCGCGGGCGGCTCGGTGCTGGGCGTCGGACCCGACAACAACGCCGCCGACAACACGGCCGTCGCGAAAGTCCTGGTGCGCCAACCGAAGGTGACCGTGGACCCGCTCGTCGGACCGGGCGGGTTCGTGCCGCGCGCCGTCGGCAGCGGGTTCCCGCCCGGCGGCACGGTGAAGGTCGCCTGGACCGTCGGCATCTCCGCCACCCCCGGCACGGTGGTGGTGCGGGACGACGGCACGTTCGAGGCCCAGGTGCTGGTGTTCGAGAACGACCTGGTCGGCCCGCGCGAGCTGGCCGCGACCGCCGAGGCCGGACCCGGGTTCGCGGTCGTGCGGTCGAACCCGTTCCTGGTCGTGCCGAAATCGCTGCAACCGCCCGACTTCGTGGGCCGCGGCTGAACGGCTGCCCGTTGGGGCAGTGCGCGGAGCACCGGCCCCCACCCTTCCGACTCGTCCTCCCCGACCGCTTCTCGAACAGGATTACGACATGGGCGCTACCGCGACGCTGTCCGCCACGGGTCTGTCCGTGGAACCGGGCTCCGAGGTCACGTGCACGGTCGTCGTGCGCAACACCGGCCAGCTGGTCGACCAGTTCACCGTCGACGTGGTCGGCGACGCCGCGGGCTGGGCCGTGGCCGAGCCGGCGGCGGTGAACCTGGTGCCGCAGGCCTCCGAGGCGGTGACCGTGCGGTTCGCGCCACCCCGGGCGGCGAGCGTGCCGGCCGGGGCGGTGCCGTTCGGCGTCCGCGTCACCTCCCGCGAGGACCCGTACGGGTCCGTGGTGGAGGAGGGCGTGGTCGAGGTCGGCGCGTTCACCGACCTGAGCGCGGAACTGGTGCCCGGCAAGGTCGAGGCCGGGAGGCGCGGCAGGTTCGAGCTGGCCGTGGACAACGTCGGCAACCACCCGGTCGGCGTGCGGTTCACCCCCGGCGACCCGGACGGCGAGCTGGACTTCAAGCTCGACCGCAGCGAGGTGGTGCTCGCGCCCGGCACGGCCGCGTTCGTCAAGCTGCTCGTGAAGCCGCACGACACGTTCCTGCGCGGCCAGCCGCAGTCCAAGCCGTTCCGGGTGGAGGTGCTGCCCGACGTGGGCGGCCCGCTGGTCGCGGACGGCATGTTCGTGCAGCGGTCGTTGCTGCCCAAGTGGTTGCTGCCGGCGCTGCTCGCGTTGCTGGCGCTGGCCCTCGTCGTGGCCACCCTGTGGTTCACCGTGCTCCAGCCCGCCGTGAAGTCCGCCGCGCGCGAGGCCGCGACCCAGCAGGCCGCCGACGTCAAGGCCGCCGCCGACCGCGCCGAGGAGAGCGCCGGCGCGGCCAAGCAGGAGGCCGAGCAGGCCAAGGGCAACTCGGACCGGGCGATGGAGGCCGTGGGCCTGGACCCCGGCGCGCCGCCCGGGTCGCAGCCCACCGGCACCCCGCCCCGCGCGGGGGCGCAGGCCGGTGAGCCCACGGACTTCCGGGTCGCGGCGGACGCGGCGATCGTGGCCAACGCCGACCAGTTCACCGACTTCGTGTTCACCCCGCCGGACGGCAAGACCCTGCGGGTCAGCGACATCGTGCTGCAGAACCCGCGCGGCGACACCGGCACCATCCGCGTCCTGCGCGACGCGGGCGGCACGCGCAGCGGCATCCTGGAGATCGGCCTGGCCAACTTCCGCGACCTGGACCGCCACTACGTCGAGCCGCTGCGGTTCAAGCCGGGCGAGAAGATCGTGGTCGCCGTGAGCTGCCAGAACCCGGCCGAGAAGGGCAACTGCAAGCCCTCGGTGTCCTTCTCCGGCCGGGTCGAGTGAAGCCGCGTCGGCTCGTCAGATCAAGCCCTCGCGCAACGCGAACGCCACGGCGTGGGCGCGGTTGCGCAACTGGAAGCGGTTGGTGATGTCGTGCAGGATGCTCTTGACCGTCCGCTGCGAGTAGCACAGCTTCTCGGCGATCTCGCGGGTCTCGAAGCCGTCCGCGATCAGCCGCAGCACCTCGGTCTCCCGGTCGGACATGCCGGCCATGGTCCAGCCGTTCGGGTTCAGCACGTTGCGCTGCAACCGGGACACCCGGTCCAGCAACCGGCCCAGCAGGTCCGCGGGCAGCGCGCCCTGGCCCGCCGCGGTGGCCTTCACCAGGCGCACCAACGTGTCCGGGGTGGCGTCCGAGCGGCGGATGACCGCCGAGACGCCGGAGCTGACGATGTTGAGCAGCTCCGGGTCGGCGATGTCGCCCGCCACCAGCACGATGTTCGGGCTGCCCTGCACCTGCAGCCGGCGCAGGAGTTGCTGCGCCGGCCCGTCCAGCTTCTCCAGCACCACCAACGCCACCGGCGCGGGCTCGTCGGGTTCGACCAGCCTGATCTCCGGCCGCGACCGCAGGGCCGCGGTCACCCCGGCCCGCGTGATCGAATCCGCCGCGTGCAGCACCACCGCGATCTGCTCACCGTTCATGCCCGGCTCCCCAGCCTCGTGCGTCGAGTCCCGTGACCATGGTCGCCACCCGGTGCGTCCCGGCACTATGGGCCCGTCGTCCCGATGTGTCCCGGGTCGTCGCCCAGACCGGCCTCCTTCGCCCGGGACACCGCCTGCGCGCGGTCGGCCACGTGCAGCTTGCGCAGGATGTTCGACACGTGGTTGCGCACGGTCTTCGGGCTGAGCACCAGGACCCGCGCGATGGCCGCGTTGCCGCGGCCGTCGGCCATTAGCCGCAGCACCTCGCGCTCCCGCGTGGTCAGCTCCGGGAACGCCTCCGGCTTGGCCTTGCGGCCGGTGCCGAAGTAGGCGAGCAGCCGGACCGCGATGCCGGGGCTGAAGATCGCCTCGCCCTCGGCCACCGCCCGCACCGCGCGGACGATCTGCTGCGGCTTCGCGGCCTTGAGCAGGTAGCCCAGCGCGCCCGCGCGCATCGCGGCGAACACCGACTCGTCGTCGTCGAACATCGTCAGCACCAGCACCCGCACGCCCGGGTCGCGCGCCACGATCCGCCGGATGGCCTCGACCCCGCCCAGGTCGGGCATGTTCAGGTCCATCACCACGACGTCCGGCTTCAGCGTGGACGCCAGTTCGACGGCCATCTCGCCGCCGGACGCCTCGCCGACCAGCTCCACGTCGGTGGCGGCGGTCAGCGCGGCGGCGAGCCCGTAGCGGAACAGCGGGTGGTCGTCCGCGACCAGCGCCCGCAGCATGTCCCGCTCACACCCCACCCGCGACCGGGAGGTCCGCCGCCACGCGCGTGCCCCCGGCGGCGGCGTGCTCCATGTTCCAGGTGCCGCCCACCTCGTGGGCGCGCTCCCGCATGGAGCTCAACCCGATCCCGTCCCCGCCGCGCGGGCCCGCGCCCACCCCGTCGTCCACGACCTCGACGTGCAACCCGCCCGCGCACCACAGCCGCACCACGCAGTGCCGCGCACCCGCGTGCCGCACGACGTTGGTCACCGCCTCGCACACGATCCGGTAAGCCGCGACCTGCACCGCCACCGGCAGCTCCGGCAGGGTTCCGGGCACCTGCACGTCCATCGCCACCGGGTGCCGGTCGGCCAACGTGGCCACATGCGCCCGCACCGCGCCCACCAGGCCCAACCGGGCCAGCTCGGCGGGGTAGGCGCCGGCGGCGAGCCGCCGGATCTCGCCCACGGCGTGGTACATCTCCTCTTCCAGCCGCGCGAGCAGCGACCCGGCCGAAGCGGGGTCCTGCCCGACGAGCTGCCGAGCGGCGCGCAACCCGAGCGCGATCGCCGCGAGCGAGGGCCCCAGACCGTCGTGCAGGTCGCGCAGCACCCGGCGGCGGGCCTCGTCGGCCGCGTCGGTGGACACCGCGAACTCGCGACGCATGTCCCCTCCCCCGGTGCTCACCGCTCGGGCTTCGTCGCCTCGACCGTGAAGTCGTCCGGTTAACGGACGTCGTTTCAAGCAACCGGCCAGGTTCCCACGTTCGAGGGAACCGTCCGTCTCATTAGTGACGGAACGACGTATCACGGCGCCAACTGTGTGCTCCATACGGAGAGGAGGCACCACAGGAGGGTGAAAATGCGGCAGGCTGCTGGCGGCAGGGCGGTCCTACAGGTGCACCCGACGAGGCTGTGCAACCTCCGGTGCCGGCACTGCTACTCCAGCTCGGGGCCCGACGTGGCGGAGTCCGTGCCGGTCGGGCTGCTGTCCCGGGTCGTCCGGGACGCGGCGGCCCTGGGCTACGACGTGCTGAACGTGACCGGCGGCGAGCCGTTCCTGTACCCGGAACTGCCCGGCTTGCTGCGGGCGGCCCGGGACGCCGGGATGCGCACGACGGTGACCACGAACGCGGTGGCCCTGACCCAGCGGCGGATCGGGTTGGTGCGGGGCCTGGTGGACCTGGTCGCGGTATCGTTGGACGGCGACCAGCCGACCCATGACCGGATCCGTGACCAGCAAGGGTGTTTCACGAAGGCGTTGGCCGGCATCCGGCGGTTGACGGAAGCGGGCATCCCGGTGGGCGTGGTGACGACGCTGACCCAGGGCAACGCCACCCAGTTGGGCGACGTGGCGGTGGCGGCGGCGCAGTCGGGCGCGTTGCTGCTGCAGGTGCACCCGTTGGAGCCGGAAGGTGCCGCCGGCTTGTTGATGGCGGGCGAGCGGCCGGACGCGGTGGAGTTGGCGTACGCGGCGGTGGAGTTGGGGCGGATCGCCGAGGAACACGGGTTGGCGGTGCAGCTCGACGCGGTGCCCCGGACGTTGTTGACCCGGAAACCGGAGGCATTCATGGCGGCCCCGGTGGGGGAGGACGCGCCGTTGGGGACTTGGTTGACGCCGTTGGTGATCGAGTCGAACGGCGCGGCGGTGCCGGTGGCTTACGGGTTCGACCGAAGGTATTGGTTGGGGAACGTGTACGAGCGGTCGTTGGCGGAGTTGGCGTCGGGGTGGGATCGAAGGCCGTTGCTGGAGTTGTGCCGGGCGACTTGGCAGCGTTTGGCGGAGGGCCGAACCGGCCCGCTGATCGCTTGGTACGGCCACCTGGTACGCGCGTCCCGAACCCAACGATCCGCCACCGCCGGCCGCTGACCCGCCCCACCCGCTCACCCGCCCGCCGCTCACCCGCCCGCCGCTCACCCGCCCGCCGCTCACCCGCCCGCCGCTGACCCACCCCACCGCTCACCCGCCTCCGCCGACCCACCCCAGCGCTCACTCGCGTCCGCTGGTAACCGACCACCAGGCGCAGCGGCACGCTTTCCGCCGCGCGCCGGCGCTTTCGCCGCGCAGCGGCGGCTGAGCTACCAGCCACAGGGGGTCTTCGTGTTCCCCACCGTATGACCTGCCCGAAGGGCTACCACAGATTGCCGGGGTCGGGCCAAAAAGTTTTGCGAGGAACGAGCAAAAGTTTTTC
>NZ_JBEZBW010000132.1:0-21161 GCF_040647305.1 Saccharothrix sp. NPDC042600
CAACGCCGCCGCACAAGCGGCCGAGGACGCCGCGGGCCACGCGGGCAACTCGACCACGGCCGCCGCCGACGCGACCCGACACGCCGAGGCCGCCACCACCGCCGCCCAGGCCGCGGTCGACGCGGCCACCGAGGCCGGGAAGATCTTCGACGCCGCCCGCGCGGCCGACACCGCCCGGTTGGCGGTCCAGTACGAGCAGGCGGTCGACGCCGCGCGTGCGGCGGCCACCGCGGCCCGTGCGGTACCGCCGCCACCGGCGTGGGACCTCGACCAGGCCTCGCGCCGTGACCCGGAGACCAACCGGCTGATCGCCGAAGCGACCACGCCGGGCGCCGACCCGGGGCTGGTGGTCTCGCACGGACGCCGCATCGCGCTCACCCTGGCCGGCTCCCCGGGCCCGTGGACCAGTGCCGCGGCGAACGCGGCACTGGTCGGCTCCGACGACGAGGTCCGCGCCTGGGTGACCGGCGGGATGGCTCGGGCCGCCGGACGCGACGACCGGCTCACCCTCACCTCCCTGGCCGACCAGGGCAGCCAGGCGTTCCGGCAGGCCGCCAAGGCGGCGCTGGAGGGCAGCGACGCCGACGTGGCGCGGTTGCTGCGGGAACGCGACTACCGCGGCCGCGACATCGAGGATCGGGTCAAGGTCAACCAGGTCCTGGCGCAGGCCCGTGGCCTGGGCCGCACGGTCACCGCCCAGACGGCGCAACGCGCCCTGGACAACGCCACCGGCACCGCCTACCGCGCGTTCCTGACCACAGGCCGCTACCGGGCCGGCGTCACCGACGACCGCGTCAAGGTCAACCAGATCATCTCCCAGGCCGACCCCACTTCCGAGACCTGGGCGATGGCCCAGGCCGCGCTCAACGGCCCACCGGCGGTGATCCGCCAGTTCCTTGAGGTAGGCCGGCACACCGCCGCCCGCCATGACGCCGACACCGCGGCCCACCTCGCCGAGGTCCGCGCCCTGCTCGCGACCGCGACCAGCGCCGCGGCCACCGCCACCGGGAACGCGCTGCACGCCCACGAGGCCGCAGCCCGCGCCCGCGGCGCCGCCGCTGAAGCCGACGGCTACGCCCGCCAGGCAAGCGAATCGGCCACCCAGGCCGCCGAACACGCCCGCCAGGCCCACGACCACGCCACCGCGGCCGAGCAGTCCGCCCAGCAGGCGGCGGAATCCGCCAAGACCGCGCGCACCGCCGCGGACACCGCCGCAGGCGCCGCCCGCGAGGCCACCCGCTCCGCCGTGTGGGCCCAAGCCTCCGCCACCCAGGCCGCAGGCCACGCCCACACCGCGGTGGAGGCCGCCCGCCGCGCCTACACCTCCGCCCTGGCCGCCGGCCGCGACGCCACCGACGCGCTCAAGGCCGCCGAGCAGGCCGACGCCGAGGCCGTCGCCAAAGCCAACGACGAGATCGTCCAGGACGCCCTCGCCCGCGCCGAGCACTGCAATGCCCGCTACGGCAACGAACCGGCCAAACGCGACGACTGCATCCACCAGATCACCGAAACCCCCGAGGAGCAGACCGAACGCGCTTACCGCAACGGACAACTCTGCGACATCCTCTACGGCCACCAACGCCGCGGCCCGATCTACGACAACTGCACCGCCGACGTCCTGAGCCCCGACTTCCACACCAACCGCGGCCTGGAATTCGCCGAAGCCGCCCGCGCCATCGCGGACGCCGCCGCCACCGCGATCGCCATCGCCGGCCTGATCACCGTCGTTGCCACCGTCGCGGTGCTCTGCGTCGCCTCCGTGGTCTGCGGCGGCGTACTACTCGCCCTGACCCCCGAAGCGATGCTGTTCTACCCCGCCTGGGTCACCGGCGCCTACGCCGCAGCCGCCGGCGCCACCGCCATCGCCACCGGCGTCCGCATCACCGCACAACTCGAGACCGCCACCGTCGAAAGCAGGACAACCTCGACGCAGGTCTCACGTCTCGCCGAGACCTTGGCGCAACTCAAACGACGCCTCAGGGTGTGCGAACCGAACAGCTTCACCCCCGACACGCGCGTCCTGATGGCCGACGGCACCGCCAAACCCATCAGCCAGATCCACACAGGCGACCAAGTCACCGCAACCGACCCCGAGACCGGCGACACCGCGCCCCACTCGGTAGCAGCCGTCATCACCGGCAGCGGCATCAAACACCTCGTCGACATCACCGTCGGCGACGCCGGTGACCACACCGGCACCATCACCGCCACGCACAACCACCCCTTCTGGGTCGAGAACCGCGGCTCCTGGACCGACGCGTCCCTACTCCGCGAAAACGATCAACTTCGCGACAACACGGGCCTCCATCACGCGATCCAGCGACTCACGGTCCGCGCCGACACGACCACCGTCCACAACCTCACTGTCGAGCGCCTACACACGTACTATGTTCTCGCAGGTCAGACGCCGGTTCTCGTCCACAACAACGGGTCGTGTGGAACTGGCACGGTTTGGGACGACATCGTCGGCACTCAACCCGTCATCCCGGGTACCGGCGGTGTGCCGAAATCGTTTGAACTGACAGCCGGAGGAAAACGCGTTTGGGTGCACGGGAACGTAACCGATCACTTCGCCGAGATGGCTAATTCAATGGCTGCGAGAGGTGCGAGTCCAGAGATGATCGGCGTTGCCTCACAACAGCAGCTCAGAAGTCTTCAGGCGGCTGTCGCAGATGCTACCCGTGGAGGCGTTCGACTCAATCAACGGATGACAGTCGGCGGATGGCAACTTGAGTTCAGGAAAGCCCCCGGCGACGCACTTCCAGTGCTCATTCACGGACGTTATGTAGGGTGATCTGATGTTCAAGGTGCTGAAAAGCGTAGAGTGCTCAGTGGCAACGGCCTCGGCTGACCCCTGGATACCTCTCACGGTGTCGTGGCAGCTCAGGTTGCGTGGACGGCCGCTCTACCTCTGCGTCACGGGCGACGACGGCGGTTACGTTGAGCTCAAGGTGGACCCTGACTCTGGGGCGCTCTACGCACTTGTGCTGGTTGATCTTCCGCCGCTCACTGATCGGCCTGTCGAACATGCTCCGGTCGAGCGCGAGTCGCTGTCCCCAGTATTTGATTTGGACCTGTGGGAATGGAAGATCACTCCTGATTACAAGGAGCCTGCGAAGTTTGATGTGGACGCTACGAGTTCCCTCGCTTATTCGACGGTAGGTGACCTGTCTGCACTGTGGTTCTCCTGTTCTCCTGTTGGTCGATACTTGGAATGTGGCGAGGTGCGGGTTGGAGTCTCGGACATCGATGAGCTTGTAAGCATCGTCGTCCGCCGGCCACCTGTCATCAAGCCAGATTTGTCGATGGCGTAGGCCCTGGGCTCCGGTTTGACGATCTCTTGAGCGAGTGCAGGCGTTCCGGCTGCGCCCCGCTACGATTTGCCTGCGGCTCGGACTTTTATGGCGCACCTGGTCTATGGGAACAGATGGACGAAACGTTGACGGTATAGGAAGAACTGATGCCCGACCTGCCGTGAACGAACAAACAGTGCGTGCAGTGGCGAGACCGGCGGTCGCGCCGACATTTCGAAGAGTATCTCGTGGAAGGGCTGACGTTGTGGTGCGAACAGTGACGTGGGTTGCCGCGACTGCGGGGTTGGCGGTGTTCGGAACGATTGCGGCTGTGAGCTTGGGTTCTGCGGCCGCCGAGGAGCACGCAGCGCAGGAGGTGTCCCTGGTGGAGGACTTCGCCTACCCCGGCGCGGAGCAGATTCGCCGGCGTGACGACGTCCGTCTGATCTCGGGCGACGGTCACATCCTTTATGTTGACGACAAAGATTGCGGGACGCCGCGTCCCGAGTTCATCACGGTCTACACCACGGACCAGATCGGGCGTGGCGGCGAGGGCGTGGTGTGCTTCCGGGTAACCGGCCCGTCGGGTCATCTGACGTTGGAGCTGCCGGCGGTCTTCGAGATCCACAGCGGCGGTCGGAAGGGGCACGCCGATGTCTCGACGGGATCGGGCGAGCGTGCGTCGGTGGACCTGCGCACCGTGGGCAGCACCCAGGTGGGGGTCGGGGTGGCCGGCGGCGAGCCCGCGACGCTGCTGCGGCTGGAGATCACGCCATGACCCCGGCGGGCCTGGCTGCCGAGTGTGGCGGCCACACGCGGCGCCAGAGAGTGCGCGGGTTGCACCCGACCTGGGGCGCCCTGCCGAGGAAGCGTCGCGGCGTGGAGAAGGTGTGAGGGATCGATGAGGCGGCTGTCGTTGGTGTTGGGCGTGTGCGTCGGGTTGGGCGTGGTGGCGGTACCGGTCGCGTCCGGGCTTCCGGGCACGGTC
Organism: Saccharothrix sp. NPDC042600; assembly: GCF_040647305.1. Lineage (NCBI taxonomy): Bacteria > Bacillati > Actinomycetota > Actinomycetes > Pseudonocardiales > Pseudonocardiaceae > Saccharothrix > Saccharothrix sp. NPDC042600. Next base: position 4,282 of record NZ_JBEZBW010000132.1, read on the forward strand.
GTGGCGCAGAGCCTGCAGACCCACGTGGTCCGAGTGGTGGCCGACGGCCGCGCGTGCACGGGTGCTGTGGTGGGGCCGCAGTGGGTGGTGACGACGGGTGCGTGTGTGCCGGAGGATCCCGATACCCAACCGAGCGTGACCGTTGACGGCGGTGGTGTGGTCGGCGTGGTCAGCGTGGCGCGGCACGGCGGTCGAGGCCTTGCCCTGCTGGAACTCGCGACCCCGGCGGCCGATGTGGTCCCGGTGGCCTAAGTCGGACGTCGGTGGCGGTGGGCGAGTCGGTGGACGCCACGGGGTTCGGCCGCACCGCGACGGAATGGATTCCGGCCCGGCCGTCCACCGCCGCGTTCACGATCGTTCGAACCGTCGGCGACCTGGTGGCGTTGGCCCGAGCGGGGCAGTTCCGCGGTTCGGGTGGACGACGTCGCGGACTGGATCAGGGACACCGTCGACCCTTCACGGCCCCGGTTCGGGCCGGTTGTCGGAACTGCTGGGCTGTGCCTGCAAGTGGTGGACGGCCGTGTCGACGACGGCGCGCCGGTCGGTGTCGGCTCGTGCAGGGGCACGACGTCCGCAGGGGATGGGACGCGCAGGATGGTCACGTCGGCTCAGGACGGAACGCTGCGGGTGCACGGCAAGTGCCTGGACGCGGCGGGTGCTCCGGCGCCGTGGGGACGGCCGCTGGTCCGGTTGTGGTCCTGCGACGGGTCGGATCAGCAGCGGTGGCAGGCACGTCCGGACCGGTCGGTGGTCTCGGCGTGGAACGGGTCCTGCCTGGACGGCACCTTCGGCAGGGCGGGTGACCCGGTGACCACCGATCCGTGTCATGGTGGCGACAGCCAGAAGTGGGACCTGCCCACCCGCTACGCCGACTTCGGCACGCTGGTCGGCGCTGGCGGCAAGTGCCTGGAGACCGCCGACGGCCACTCCGAGGCGGGCACCGCTGTCCGGCTGGGTGCGTGCCTGTCACCCTTCTATGCGCCCGGCGCGGCGCGGCAGCACCTCACCCACGCCCCCGACGGCACACTGCGGGTGTTCGACAAGTGCCTGGCCTCGGGCGACGCGGACTCGACCGTGGTGGTGAAGGTCTGCGACGGCACCGACTCCCAGCGGTGGCTGTCCCGGCCCGACCACGGCCTGGTGGCCGCCTCGACCGGCCTGTGCCTACACGACGAAGGCGACTACGCAGCCGTCACACGGACCTGCACACCCAGCGCCGCACAGGCGTGGCGGTTCACCAAGCCCGCACCCGCTCCCGTCGGTGCGGACCGGTTGTCGCCCGGCGAGCGGTTGGCGAGCGGACAGTCCAAGACCTCGCCGAACGGCTTGTACCGGCTGGCCATGCAATCCGACGGCAACCTCGTCCTATACGACAACACCACCCGCCAAGCGCTGTGGAACAGCTTCACTTTCGACACCGGCGCCACCTACGCCGTGTTGCAGACGGACGGCAACTTCGTGCTCTACAGCGACTCCGGCCAAGCACGATGGGACTCCCACACCTGGGGAAGCGCGGCCACACGCTTGGTCGTCCAAAGCGACTCCAACATCGTCCTCTATGGACCAGACGCCACACCCTACTGGCATCGCTGGATGCGACCGCGCGACTCACAGGAAGTCGGTCAGGCGGTCGCAGGCCAGGTCCCAGGCGCGGGTACGCGTTCGTGTCGCCGCCGGGAGGTGCCGGTCACGCCGACCGTGGGTCAGTGCCCGAGCGGCGATTCCGCATTGCGGCTGCCGGCGGCAGGTGCGCCTGCGTCGGGTGTAAAAGATCTTGAATGCGGCAATCCGGTGATCCGACCGGTCCGCCGGTCGGGGCGGAGGAGGTCGCACCTCGGTGGATCGGGGTGGAGATGGCGGGAGGTTTGATGACCGGCCGTGATGTGGATAGGCGGGAGCACACGACGCAGGGGGCGTCGCCCGTGCCGGGTGGTGGCAGGTGGAACGAGGTGGCGGTGCGGCTGGGCAGGATCGCCCGGTCGTTGCAGGACCAGGACAGCGCCCGGGACACCTTGGACGAGGTGGTGCGCACGGCGGTGGAGGTGATCCCCGGCGCCTGGCACGCCGGGGTGACGATGGTCGTGGGCAAGCGCCGGGTGCACACGGTCGCGCGCACCGCGGACATCGTGGACCGGGTGGACCAGGCCCAGTACGACACCGGGCAGGGCCCGTGCCTGGACGCGCTGCTCCAGCAACTCACCGTCACCGTGCCCGACCTGCGCACCGAGTCGCGGTGGCCCGCCTTCGCCGAGCGCGTGCGCGGGTACGGCGTGCTGAGCATGCTGTCGTTCCAGCTGTTCGTAGGGGCCGACGACCTGGGCGCGCTCACTCTCTACTCGTCGCGGCCCGAGGCGTTCGGCCGGGACTCGGAGGACGTCGGGCTGCTGTTCGCCACCCACGCCGCGGTCGCCCTGGCCACCGCCCGCCGCGAGGAGCAGCTGTTCGTGGGCATGTCCAGCCGCGACCTGATCGGCCAGGCCAAGGGCATCCTGATGGAGCGCCACAAGATCACCGCCGACGAGGCGTTCGCCGAACTCACCCGCGCCAGCCAGCACTGCAACACCAAGCTGCACGACGTCGCCGACCAGCTCACCCGCACCGGTCAACTGCCCACCCGACCCGCACGCGACAGCTGACCCCGCCGCGTGTGCAGCCGGCACCGTTCGGCAACGGGCAGGATGCGGCCCAGCCGGGCCTGCGCGAAGAACCCAGCCCCGCCGAGGGGGTGGCTGTTGGACGACGAGACCTCGTGCGAGCGGGTCCACCGGGCGTCGCCCCGGCTGCCCGGTGGGCGCCCTTCCGGATCGCCGCCCGTTTGCGGATCCAGGTGTCGGCGGCGGGCGAGGCGCTGATCTGGCCGGGAGGGAAGGCCGACCCGGTGTGGTCGCGCGAAGCCGTCGGACCGAAAGTGTCGCCTTCCCCACGCTCACCGTCGACGGGAAGGTGTTCCGAGCGCAGGCAGACGAGTCGCCGGACCGACGCGGAGACGCGCGAGCGCTTCGGCCGAGCCCAGCTCGGGGCAAACCGGTGGACAAACCGAGCTTCACCCCGGTGCGCGTCATGAACACCGGCATCGCCGCGATCCGGGCCGCGGACTTCGAGGCACCGTTGCGGCTGGACTTCGGCGGTCGGCAGGTCGTGGACGTCGAGGTGATCGAAGCGGACCGGGTGCTTCGCTGGATGCGACGACGACAAGCCGTGGCCGCCCGTAGGCAGCGACGCCCTGGTACTGCCGAAGGTTCCGCTCAACCCAAGCACCGGATCAAGCTGCTGGTGCTGCTGTCCGGCGACCCCGACCCGGAGGTCAGGCCGTCGGTCTCGTGCGAGGCGTTCGTAGCCGGTGGGCGGGTGTTCACGACACCACGACGGGCGGCGGGCCGAGTCGCCGCACGATGTGGCTGAGCGGTGTCGCCACTGTGGTGGTGAGCGGGTCGGTCGCGCTCGTGGTGTCGGGGGTGGTGGCGCCACGCTCGTCGGACTGCGCGCCCGGTCGGTTGGCCGTGGAGGGGTCCAGTGCGTTCGCGCCGATCGTGCCGAAGGTCGCCGACTCCTACATGGCCCGGTTGCGGTGACGTCGAGGTGTTGGTGGCGAGTGTGGCGACCTACACAGGGCTGGACCGACTGGTCGATTCGGCCGGGTCGGGGCACCCTCCGATCGCGATGACCGACGGCCCTGCCGACGGCCTCCGGTACAACCGGCTCGTGCCGCACCCGGTGGGCACTGCCACGTACGCGCTGGTGGCACACAAGGTAAACCGACACTCGGCCGGAGGGTTCGACTACGGTCCGCCTTCCGCCGCAGGCTTCTGGCCCGCCGTGTCTCTTCCCGGCAGTCACGCGGCACCCCGGAACCGTGTCGGCGCAGCGACACGGACAGCCGGCTCGGACGAGGGTGAAGCCGCCCTCGGGCTCGGCACGGTCCGCATCGACGGTACGTGCGCGTGTCCGCGCAGGCCTCGCAATCTCGGACTCGAAGTCCGGACGGCGTCGAACCCGACCCGGGATCGGGCCAGGTACGTCACCCGGGGACGATACCCGTGGTCGACGTGGCCGGACCCTTCTGACGTGTACGCGGTACCGAGGGACTCACTCGAAGGCGTGGTCTGAGCTGGATCGGCACATGGCTGGTTCATCCTGCGGGTATCCAGGCTCCTGGAACAACGACCGCTGGAGGTTGTGACATGGACATCGCGAAGCGGGTGTTGACCGCACTGGTCCTCGCCGCTGCCCTCGTCGGAGCTCCCGCAGCTCCAGTGCTGGCCGATCAGGCCGCGCCGCACGCCACGGCGGTGGTGGCCGCCCAGGAAAACAACGATGACGACGACAGCAACGGCAACTGGGGCTTGCTGGGTCTGCTCGGTCTGCTCGGCCTGTTGGGTCTGGCGGGCCGCAAGCGGCACCAGGTCGCCGATCGCACCATGGGTCGGTGACGCGAACCGGCCGACCAGGTCGTCGAGAAGCGGGAGCCGGCCATGCGCTTCGGCAACGGACGGGTCGAGTTCTGGGGCGGACGTGCGGGGTGCCTGACGATGCTGGTGGTGTCGGTGGTGTTGTCGATCCTGCTGACCATCGTGCTGAACGCCATCCTGTAGCGGCGATGCGTCTTGACGTACACGCACCAAGTGCCTCGGTCGAATGGATCGGGCATACCACCGATCGGGTTCACGCGGCGCCTGCCGTGTTGGTGTGCGAACCGGTGCGGACGAGCCCAAGCGCGCAAGGTGGATCAGGAGTCGTGGAGTCAAGGCGATCGCGCCGACACCGGCACGGCAGTCGCCGCGTCCCGCCGGCTCGCGCGCCGGGGCACATGAGCCCGCCGGACTCCCCGAACGGCCATTGACGCTGGGCCGGGCGACCCGGCTCCGAGGCCGCAGGCAGCAGCGGTCCGGATGCGCGGCAGACCGGGGGCCAGCGTGGCGTCGGGCGCATGGGTCCGGACCCGACGCCACGCTACGTGCCCACTGGCGGCGTGTCGTCCTCAAGTCGGGTCAGTCGCGGGAGAGGGGGCCCGTCAGCGAGCAGGCCGTGATCGGTGCACGAACCCGCCTGCGCGAGTTGGTCGACAGAGCCATCCGACCGCGACGGCTCACGTGACCGGAATCGCGGTGTTCGGCAGCCTCGGCACGGCCGTTTACCGCGACCAGGTCGCCGCTCGCGCACGGGCGCCCGCCGAGGCCACCCCTACGGACAGCATGGTCGGCGCCTTGCGGTCAGCAGGCTTTCCCGGTTCGCTGGTTCGACGATGTGTTCGCTCTGCGCAGGACTCGCCGGTGGCCGGCGACGTAGAGTTGGGAGGGGCAGCGGGCGCATCGGCCGATTCCACGATGGTAGTGGTGTGCATGTCCGAGTGATGTCCACTCCACCGCGCATCCGGAGGTTGACCCCCGAGTCGTGCTGGGGGCCTTTCACGATGCGTTTGTGCGCCGGTCGACCGTGCCCGGCTCGGCGGCGCACACCTCCTGAGGCGCGCTGGTCCCTCTGTTCCACGGGCCCGTGCCGGCGGTGGTGAGCACGTCCACCCGCCCCGACTCGTGCACGGGCCGGCAGACCACGTGGTCGTCGTTGGCCGGCCAAGATGTCCAGCACCGCTGGCACCCACCGCACCGTCGCCGGCAACGCCGTCCTGCACCTCGCCCTGTACTCGACTGGTCCTGTCTGGTGTGCCGGCCGCCGCCCTGGCGAGACCCAGGAGGCGAATCCGGTAGGCGAGCGAATCCCGCCGGTGGGACGTGAGCGCCAGCCGACGGTTGGCAAGTGCGCTGGGACTTCCCTCCGAGCGTGAACGCGGGACCGGGCGCCACCCTCCTGCGGCTTGGGCGCTACGAGTTCGTTCGCCATGATCGTCCGGTTGGTCGTCGCCGGGGTTGCCCGCGATTTCGAATGGCTGTTCGACGTGTGCCCGCGAGGACGGCGAAGCCGGTGGCGGAGGTGGGTGACCTGGTCGAGGGGCGCTACCGCCTGGTGGAGCGGGTCGGTGCCGGTGCGATGGGTGTGGTCTCGCAACGCGGGCAGCACCGGCTCCCGCCACGCCGTCGAGCCGGCCAGGCCGTGCAGCAGCACTACGGCGGGAGCGTCCGCCGGTCCGTTCACCAGCACGTGGATGTCCCCGCCGTCCAGGCGCACGATCCGCTCGCCTTGAGCCTGCGCGGTCGGCGCCCGCACGGTGATCGTGTTCACCGCGAGCAGGACCACCAGCCCTCGGACGACCGGCAGCGGGAGCCGCCACCGTCGTCTCCTACCCTGCGGCTCGCCCATGGCTCCTCCACCGGTTCGGTGCGCCCCACACTGCCGCCGACCGGCCGCCGGGGTTTTGGAGAAAGTCCGCTCGTAGAGTCGGGGTGTGCCACCACGTGACTCCACCGCCGACTGGGAGGTCGCGCGCCCCGCGCGGACGGGTGCCCCGGCCGGCGTCGACATGGCCGGGTTCCGCATCGGCGACGACCACCCGGTCGAATTGCGCGCCTTCCCGCACCCCGCCGTCACCGTGGCCGTCGGGTTCGGCGACCGCCCCCTCGACGTCCATGCTGAGGCCGGGCGCATCCGTTCTGGCGGCCTCGTCGCGGGCTTGGGCTTCACCGCGTTGCGAGTGCGCGCCGATGGCATCCAGTGCGTGCAGGTGCGCCTGTCGCCGTTGATCGCGCACCGGGTGCTCGGGGTCCCGCTCGCGGAGCTGCGCGGCGGCGTCGTCACGCTCGACGACCTGTGGGGCCGCGACACGCCCCGCCTGCGCGAGCGGCTGCACCACACCCGCACCTGGGCGGAGCGGTTCGCGGTGCTCGACGCCGAGCTGCGGGTTCGACGGCAGGCCGGGAAGCCGGTCGACCCGGAGGTGGCTTGGGTGTGGCGGCTGATCGTGGCCGGCCGGGGCCGGGTTCGGGTGAGCGACCTCGCGGCGAGGGCGGGGTGGAGCCGCCAGCGCCTGTGGTCGCGCTTCGGCGCGCAGCTCGGCTTGACCCCCAAGCGCGCGGCGATGCTGGTCCGCTTCGACAACGCCATCCACCACCTGGTCCGCGGGCGCAGCGCCGCGCTGGTGGCGGCCGATGCCGGCTACACCGACCAGCCCCACCTGCACCACGACGTCCGCGCGTTCACCGGGGGCATCACCCTCGCGAGCGCCGCCCGCGAGCCGTGGCTGACCGTCGACGCCCGCGCCTGGCCGGACCCCGTGGTCGGCTGACGGCGCGCGCGTCAGCCGAGCAGTTCGTACTCGAACCGCTCCTCCCCGCCAGCCCGGCGGTCGTGCGCGGCTGTTCGTTTGCGCCGTCGCGCGCGCCGGGTGTGTGGAAGGCTCGATCGCGACGGGCTGCTTCGACGGCGTGATCAGCCCCGCACCGGGCCGACGAGTTCGCTGTGCCGGTTCGTCCGAGTCCGTGTCGTCGTCGACGACGATGCGGGTGTTCCGAGCGAGGACTCTGCCGGCCGTCACCCCGAACATCCGGTGGAGCTGTCGCTGAAGTGGGCGGAGGAGGCGAACCCGGCTTCGACGGCGGCTGCGGTCAGGCTGTGTCCCGTGCCGACCGCGCAGGCTACGCGGACCATCCGCGTCCACAACCTGTAGCGGCGGGAACTCGTCCGAGCGTGCACGGGGAACAAGTGCGGGAAGCGGGATGTCGACAGGTGTACCCGGCCGGCGACGTCCGCCGCGCTCAGCCGCTCGCCGGCGTCAGCGCGCATGATGTGCAGCGCTGCGCGGATCCGCTCGTCCATGTGAGCCGGGTTCGAAGTGCCGAGCAGTTCCACACGCTTTCCAGGTCGCGGAGAGCGTCGCCGCGAAGACGGCGGACCATCGCGAGTTCGTCCGGGTGACCGAAGTGGATGCCCAAGGTGTGTTCGCGCATCCGATCGCGGACCGAGGTCACCTCGGCGGTGTGCGGGTCCAGGTAGCAGAACAGGACCCTGCCTCCGGTAACGATGTGGTGCCGCGTGCGAGAGGGATCAGGGCACTGCGGACACGTCGCTCACCCACGGGATCGGCGCGCGGCGTGAACGGCTCGTCGATGCCCACCCCGAAGCAGAACACGGACCCGGCGTGCGGGTCCAGGTGCAGGGACGGTCCCAGATAAGCGGCCCGCCCCACCTGGACCCGGATCGTCGCCCGCCCCTCCGGGCAGCACGTTTCTGACAGCGGGAGGTCGGCCACGTCCACGATGCTCGCACAGACACGAGCAGCCGATCGACGGAGAGTGGCACCGCGATGCGAGTACGACCGGCCCGCGAGCGGGGCGGACGTTGCTCGTCGTGGCCGGACTGATCAACATCCTGCCCGGTGTCGGCGCGCTGTCGGTTCCGGCGCGGAGGCGGCCTACGGGATCGACACCACCGGTCCGGACCTGCAGGCCCTCATGCGCCACCGCGCCGTCCTGCTCGCGCTGGTCGGTGGCGGCTGCGTCGTCGCGGCTTTCCGTGCGCACCTGAGGCCGGCGGCGGTCGTCGCCAACACGGCCAGTTGCGGCAGCTTCCTGCTCATCGCACTGGCGGGCGCACCGGTCAACGGGGAGCTGACCTGGTGGCTTGGATCGACGCTGCGGCGCTTCTCGTCCTGTCCACCGGCGCGGTCCTGACCCGTCCCCGCATCGGTCGTCGACGTCCGGGCTCCGCTGTCGGGACACCAGCATGAAGAACATCCCGTTGGTCATCGCCGCCACGTTCTTCGTGGCCATGGGGATCTACGCGCTGCTCGCACCCAAGGCGCTGGTTCGCCCGTTCGGCATCACCATCGACACCCCGGAAGCCCGCTCCGAGATCCGAGCCGCCTACGGCGGCTTCGGCCTTGCCGTCACCACCGCGCTCATCGTGGCCGCGCTGAACGTCGGCGGACTCCGAACCGGAATGGTGATGGCGGTCGCCGCAGCCCTCGCCGGCATGGCCCTTGGACGGCTGCTCTCCCGCCTTACGGATCAGCCGACCCCGTTCTACCCCATTTGGTTCTACTCCTGCGTCGAAGCAGCCGGGGCCACCCTGCTGGCCGCCCCCTGACGCGGTGCACGCCATCCGGGAGGTCGAGCACCCCGCACTGGTACCGGCATGCCCAGCGCCGGCGGCTGTGCCGTCATTCGCACCCACAGCACGTGCCGGTGTGCCGGGTGGCGGGGTGCCGCACCCCGCCACCCGGCATGTGGCCCGCGTCCGTGCCGCGCTTGCCGAGGCAGCCCCGCTGTGCGGGGCGCTCCGGCGTGCGGTGCCGCGCGCGTCCCCGGTGCCTGGTCAGTGGCGGTCACCGCACATCGCCCGCTGTTTGAAGGTCGTGAGCGCTTCGTCGATGGGGTGGGGCTGGGGATTGCCCGACGAGTCCAGCTCGTTCCACCGCGTCAGGTTCACCGCGACGGACATCCGCCGCCCACCGTCGGCTCGTACCCAGGATTCCGACGCGGCTCCCCAGGTGGAGCCGTCGTGACCCCAGAAGGTGCCGCACCCCGGGATCTCCAGCTTGTGCAGGCCCAGGCCGTAGTCGATCAACTGCCCGTCGAGGGCGATGACCGGGACCGTGTGCTGCATCTGCGCGAGCGATGAGTGGTTGACGATCTCACCGGCGAGCAGCTTGCCGAAGAAGTCGTTGAGATCCTCGACGGTGGACACCAGGCCGGCCCCCATCATCACCCAGGACATGTTGTAGACGCTGTAGTCACGCGGCGGGTCGAGGTGCCCGAACAGCGCTTCGTACATCCGCGAGTGCGGTCCTTCGATCCACGGCCCATCCGGGAACCCGGTGTGCCGGAGCCTGGCGCGCTCGATGACGTTGCGGGTTATGTAGTCCTCGGCGGTGGTACCGGTCACCCGCTCCAGCAACTCCCCGAGGAGCAAGTAGTTGGTGTTGGAGTACACCCCGGGAGTGCTCCCGGGCTCGCCGGTGGCGGGCGCATCGACCCCCATCCCGATCAGGTCGGTCGTGCGGAACTGCTTGAACCGGTTGTTGTCCAGGCTCTGCGCCGAGATGTCCGGCAGTGACGGCCATTCCTTGAACGACGGGAACGCGCGGGGGAGGTACTCGGCGAGGCCGCTGGTGTGGTTGACCAGCATCCGAACCGTGATCTTGTCACCGCGCTCCCCTGGGACCAGGTGCGGCAAGTAGGCGCTGATCGGCGCGTCCAGCCCGATCCGACCGCGCTCGACCTGCTGCAGGACCGCCGCGGCGACGAAGGTTTTGGTGATGCTTCCGACGCGCTGCCGCATGTCGGGCCGGACCGGGCGTCCGGTGCGGACGTCGGCGACGCCGGAAGCGCCGCGCCAGACCCGGCCACCATGCCGCACCTCGGCGTACACCCCGGGCACCCCGGCGTGGTGCACACCGTCCAACGCGGCCCGCAGCACGGCAGGACCGGGTTCGGGCGTGGCAGCCGCCACCGGCGTGCTCGCGCCGACACTGAGCGCGGCCACGCTCGCCGATATCACCAGTTGGATCTTCATGACATCCTCTCGATCAACCGGCCGAAGGTCCGGGGTCGCGGTGATTCGGTGAACCGCCGTTATCACGACGTCGGCGCGGATCGCCACAACGCGGCTCAACGGTGCCGGGCCGCCGGTCGGGTTCGACCGGCCGGCCTGTGTCGAGCCTGCAACTCACCGCTGTCGCAAGGTTCACGATCACCGATCTACGGGGGATGACCGGACCACCGGTGCCCCGGCGCGAACTGCCACCCCGTCTCCCTGTTGTGCGCTTCGTCCACGACCCCTCTGCCGGTTTGCGTGCAACCACCCTGCCGGTGCGCGACCGCCGGAGTCTTGGAGAAATGTTCCCCACACGGAGTGAGCTGGAGTGAACCGCCACGGCCTCGATGAGGATTCCTTGCCGGTGCCGGTACCACCCGGAAACCGCAGCCGCGCGTGGAGCGAGGTGTCCCCGTGTCCAGGGAGGCTTGCTCGGGCATGGTGGTCGGCGAGACGACGACCTTGGCGAGCCGGCGAGTGGCGGAGGTGGCCATGGCGGAGTTGACCCCCAGACCGAACGACGACGCAGCACTACAGGAGGCTTTCTGCCTCATACCCCTGCTCGTCGAACGTAGGCAACGGTGGGGCGTCAGACGCGCTGCGGACGAAGGTCCCGTCGCCGGTCACCAGCATCGTCAATGACTCAGTTTACCAGACGCGCCGCATTGGCGGACCGATAGAGCATTCTCGGGCACGATGGCGGCAAGTAGTCAGCTGTGTCTTCGTGCCATTCGAGTGTGCGGAACAGTCTGCGCAGCTGTGAAGGTCGTCGCGATATTGTCCCTGCATTCAACAAAAGGGTACGGCCTCGTAATGTACCGAACTTGATCGGCTGACAGCCCGACGTGACCCTGCACTCATTCCGTTCAAGTCCTGGGGCGAGACCGGGGACCAGCTCGTCGACCCGGCGAGCGACCTCTTCCGGTCGCGGTTCCTCGTCGAACCCGGTTGTTCCTGGGTGATCCTGCCGGAACGGCCTTCGCCACGGTCGTCGAGCAGCTCCGCCGACGCCCTGAACCCGGCCACCTGCAGTCGCCTGCTGTTGTTCGGGTCGTGCGGGTCCGCCTGGACCCGCACGCGGACACCCCCTGGGGAAATCCACGCCGACCGGCGAGTGGCCGATCTCCACAACCGCATTGGCCGCGTAGAACTCCATGGGGATCTCCGCGTTGACCGCTGGCGGGCCCGGCTGCCTGGCCGATTCGGTGCCTACCGCGGCAGGCGTCCCACTCGCGACCATCGCGACGGCTACGCCGACCGCCGCCGCCACCGATGGCCTCGTGCGCCGTTCGACTCGGGTAAGCACGAAGCGCTCCTTCCCGGTGCAAGGCAAACCGACACCGCCACCTTCGAGCACCACGTGCGGCGTGCCAATCACATCCATCCGGCGACGGAGTGACGCACGCGCCGACCCGCAGCCCTGATGACGTCCATTCGGCACCCTGGGCGTGCGAGGTGGACTTCACCTGTCGGAGCACCTCTTGCTCTCCAATGGGGACTCCTCCGACATGGGACTCCGCCCGTACCGTCGCGAGTGCGGCAAGTGGTGTGTGCGGCCGTGTCGAACGGAGATCCGAGATGAACCGACGTGTCACGGCGCTGGCGACGGCGGTGACCGTGCTGGTCGGAGTGCTGGTCTGGACGGCGGACGCCCGGACCGCGCGCAGCCTGCCGGTCCGGCCGGGCGCGGTGGAGGACGTCGAGCAGTTGCCGGATGCGTTGTGGTTGCCGGGAACCGGCGGGGGCGTACCGCTTCACCTACTGGTCCACCGGGTCGCACCACGAACCCGTCCGCGTGGGCGGTGTGCTCTTCGTCCCGGCGGGGCCGGTGCCGGAAAGCGGCTGGCCGGTGTTGTCGTGGGAGCACGGCACGGTCGGGCTGGCGGCGAAGTGCGCGCCGTCCGTCGACGGCTACCCGCCGCACGTGCGCGACCACCTGGCCACCTGGCTGGAGAAGGGGTACGCGATCGCCGCCTCGGACTACGTCGTCAATCGCCCTTCCGGCGTCCACCCCTACCTCGATGGCAGTACGGCCGCGCGCAACGCCGTCGATGTCGTCCGCGCCTCGCGGGAGGTCGTTCCCGCGTTGCGCCGACTGGGTGGCGATCGGTCACTCACAGGGCGGTCACGCCGCCCTGTTCACCGCCACCCTCGCCACCGACTACGCGCCCGACCTGCGCTACCTGGGCGCTGTGGCGCCGGCGCCCGCCTCGGACATCGCCGAGCAGTACGTCGAGGGAGTCGGTCCGGGCACCCCGGACGACGTGCCGGCTGGCGGTGTCGCCTACTTCGGCTACGTCCTGCGCGGGCTGAAGGAGGCGCGGCCGGCGTTCGACCTGGCCGGTTACCACACCCGGTCGGGAGCGGCGTTCATCGAGCAGGCCGAGCGGCTGTGCCTGCGCGAACTCGTCGACCACGTGGCCGAGAAGGGCGTCACGATCGGAGATTCGCTGCGTGAGCCGATGTCCGAGGGCACCCTCCCCGTCGTCGCGCCGCAGGTGATCGACGTGCCACTGGAGGGTTACCAACGCCCTGTTTTCCTCGCGCACGGCAACACCGACGTCGACCTGCCCCTCGCGTTGAGCGAGGCACTGGTGCGGGAGTTGGAGGCCGCCGGCGTGCAAGGACTCACCTTCCGGGTCTACGACCGCAGCGACCGCCGCACGGTGCTGGCGGCCTCCCTGGCCGACACCGCCCTCTACGTCGAGGCCCTGTTCCGCTGAACGGCGCTGGCGCACGAGGCGGAGACGGGCTGATGTCCACCGCCCGGCACCCGGAGTCCCCCCTGGGTACCGGGCGTGCGGCGCGATCAGAACAGCAGGTTGCCCGGTGCGTCGGGGTCGTTGCTGGTGTAGAACTCGATCGCCGCGTCCTCGCTGCCGGCTCCGCTGGCGCGGTGCGCCGTCTCGAACTCGTCGCGGCTGATGTAGCCGTCGTCGTCCCGGTCGTACAGGTCGTGGGTGGCGTGGACGAGCTTGGTGACGACCTGCGTGAACTGGGGGGTGCCCGCGGCGCGGACCCCGGCGGTGCGGAACTGCTCGACGCTGATGCGGTCGCTGACCCGGCCTGCGCGGCGAGGTGGTCCCAGAACTCGGTGATCGCCTCCAGGTGGCGGCTCGCCTTGTCCGGGGAAGCGGCGAGCGCGGCGCTGACGCGGGCGCTCAACGCCTCGACCCCGTCCCGGGTCATGTACCCGTTGTGGTTGATGTCGTTGATCGAGAACACGCGATCGAACTTCTGCTCCGGCAACGAGGTGGTCATCTGACATCCGTCCTTTCGAAACGGTTCGACACCCTTGGCGCGGCGGCGTTCCGCAACCCGGCCCGCGCTCGCGGTGTGGCCGGCCCGACGGTAGGACACCGGTGGACCGGCTGCCACGAGTCGCGGTGATCACCCAACGATCGGTCGACCCTCACTCGGACAACCCGACGCACAGCGATCAACGCGCTGAGGCACACGACGCGGTCCTTCCGGATCGGGTGGAGTCTTTGATGCTCGGGTGAGTGACTTGGCGAAGTCGTCGTCGGTCTGTTAGGTGTTGCGGCATGGATCTTCGCCGGTGGGCGGGTGTGGCGATCGACGCGATGGGCGAGTGGCAGCAGGAACACGGTCGTTTCGCCGAGCACTCCGCCCAACGGGTCGAGGACGCCGACTTCCAGAACGCGTTCCGTGATTTTCTTTCGCGTATGCGGGACGACTACCCGTTCTTCCACCCCGCCTACGTCGGGCAGATGGTCAAGCCGCCGCACCCGGCTGCCGTCGTGGGCTACCTCGCCGCGATGCTGGTCAACCCGAACAACCACGCCCGCGAAGGCGGACCGGCCACAGTGGACATGGAGCAGGAGGCGAACGCGCAACTGGCTGGCATGGTCGGCTTCCCCCGACACCTGGGGCACCTGACCGGTGGTGGCACGATCGCCAACCTCGAAGCGCTGATGGTGGCGCGGGAGTCGCACCCGGGCAAGGGGATTGCGTTCAGTTCGGAGAGTCATTTCACCCACGCCCGGATGTGCCACGTCCTCGGTGTCCGGGGTCACGAGGTCCGGGTCGACGGCCGGGGCCGGATCGACCTCGACGCGCTCGCCGAGGTGTTGCGCGGCGGTCAGATCGGCACGGTCGTGGTCACCGCGGGCACCAACCGGTCTCGGCGTGGTGGACCCGATCCACGAGGTCGTGCGCCTCGCACGACGCTACGGTGTCCGGGTCCACGTCGACGCCGTGTACGGGGGTTTCTTCACTCTCCTCACCGGCCGCGAGGACGCCGCCGGCCTACCCGCGGAGCCGTGGCGCGCGATCGCCGACTGCGACTCGGTGGTGGTCGACCCGCACAAGCACGGCCTCCAGCCCTACGGGTGCGGTGCGGTGCTGTTCGCCGACCCCGCCGTGGCGCGGCACTACCGGCACGACTCGCCCTACACCTACTACACCCCGGCCGCGCGTCACCCAGGCGAGATAAGCCTGGAGTGCTCACGACCCGGAGCCTCGGCGGCGGCGCAGTGGCTGACCTTCCAAGTGCTCCCGCCGAGCCCGACCGGCCTCGGCTCGATCCCGGCGGCGTGCCGACGCGCGGCGCTGGACTGGGCGGACCGCATCGAGCGGTCCGCGCACCTGCGGCTCTACCAACGACCCGATCTCGACATCGTCACCTAACTCCCCCGGTCGATCCCGAATCCCTGTCCGAGTGGACACCGCTTCCCAGTGGCTGGCTCACCGCGCTCGCACGGCGACGGCGGACGCCGTGCACGTCAGCCACTGCGCGTCGACGCCGACGCCTTCACCCGCCGCCACCCCGCCACGGCCCGCGACGCGCCGGGGGCGTCGGTGCTGCGCAACGTGTTGCTCAAACCCGAGTCGGAGGACCACCTTGCCCTGATCCACCACCGGGTCGAGCACTTCGCCGCACAGACAGCGGACCGCGTCGGCATTCATCGCTGACCCCGACGCGCTCCCGCAGGTCCGCCCGGCTCGCCCGGACGAGGCCGGTTGGGCGGCAGCGCTGCTGGCGTCCGGCTTCCACGACGACGCCGTGGCCCGTTGGCTGATCCCCGACGAGCGGGAGCGCCGGGCGATGCTGCCCGGATTCTTCCGCGTGTACGTCGACTTGGCGTTGGCGTTCGGCGACGCGCACATCGCCCGAGACCCCGACGGCCACGGCGCGGTGGTGTTGGCGCACTCGCCGGACGCCGTCCTGGCAGCGGACCACGACGGGCACTGGGAGCAGCGGCACCGCGACGCACTGGGCGAGCACTTCACCCACCTGGCGGTCATCTCCTCGGCGCTGCACGCCGCCCGGCCACGTGACCGGGGTCCGTTCGCCTACATCAGCTTCGTCGCCGCCGATGTGAAGTACCGCAGGACCGCACTCGCCTCCAACATGGCCGCGTACGTCGTGGACCACTGGGCGCGCAAGGGCGTCGGAGCCTACGGCGAGGCCAGTTCATCGGAGGGAGCGGTCTCGGCGGGCCGCGTGGGCTTCCGACCGATCGGCGAACGGGTCCGACTGCCGGACGGCCACGGCTTGCTGCCGATGTTCCGGGCACCTTCGATGGAGCGGACATGACGGAGACTGGCGGGCCGGGCGCCTGCCTTGGCTTGGACGTGGCCGATGAGGGACGTAGACGTACTCACCACCGCGGTTGAACGCCATCATCAGCGGAGAACCCAAGCCGCCGCCCGCTCGGATCGGGATCCGGTGGTGGATGTCGTGGGTCGCGGGTCGGCCACCA
This sequence comes from Saccharothrix sp. NPDC042600, assembly GCF_040647305.1. Taxonomy (NCBI): domain Bacteria; kingdom Bacillati; phylum Actinomycetota; class Actinomycetes; order Pseudonocardiales; family Pseudonocardiaceae; genus Saccharothrix; species Saccharothrix sp. NPDC042600. Next base: position 20,433 of record NZ_JBEZBW010000132.1, read on the forward strand.
GGACACCCCCTGTCGTTCTCGGAGATCGGTAGGCGGTACAACTCGCCACCCGCGGCGAGCCGGCGTTGGACGCACCTCGGGAGTTCCCCGTACCGGAGGACCTCGCCGCTGCGCAGATCGATCGCGAGGGTCTCGTCCCAGTGACCCACATGCACCGCGGTGCCGTCCGGCATGAGCGCGATGCTCACCACCCTCCCCGCGTCGGGGTAGGTGAACTCCTGGCGGATCACCTCCTCGCGCAGGTCGAGTTCGAGGACCACGCTCCCGCAGGCACAGGTGTCGACGCCGACGTAGGCCCTCTCGTCGTTCGGGCCGACGACTACCGGGGTCGTCATGTGCATGATGGTGGGCAGCGGAACCCCGTAGCCGGGCAGGACGATCCTGGACAGCTCGTCGAAGGTGCCGGTGTGGACGACTTTCAGGTAGGGGTCTTGGTCGATCGCGTCCCGGACGACGAAGTAGGCGCGCTCCGCGTCCGCGCTGAACCCGATCGTGCCGGCCATCCCGTTGGCCATGTCCTCGGGGAACTCGGCGACCACCTTGCGCGTGGCGACTTCCACGCACAACCGGCTGTTGTCCTTGCACAGGTACACGTGCCTGCCGTCGGACGACGATATCCGCCCCGCAGATTCGTCTAGGGCGTGTCTGATAATTGATCTTGTGGTGCGTCGTGGTGAGTTGACCGATCAGGCGTGGTCCCGGATCGAACCGTTGCTACCCGCTGGAACT
>NZ_JBEZBW010000133.1:0-20900 GCF_040647305.1 Saccharothrix sp. NPDC042600
AAAGTGTGGTAGCCCTTCGGGCAGGTCATACGGTGGGGAACACGAAGGCCCCTTGTGGCTGGGAGCCCGAACCAAAAGCACGCCGCTGCGCGGCGGGAACGCCGCGCTCCTGCGGGTCGTGGGCTAGGCGATGGTGGTCAGGACCTTGTCGATCCTCGTGGCGATGCGGTCGTTGTCCGTTGGTGCGAGGCTCAGCCAGCCGTCTTCGTGGACCATCAGGTATCGGCCCTGGTTCGTGTCGAACCACGTGATCAGGGTGCCCGCCCTGGTCGGTCGGTAGCCGCCGCCCACGCTCACGCCGAACTGGCCGCCGGCCACCCGGTTCACCGCCAACTCGCCGACCAGGGCCGCGTCCTCGCGGGACAGGCCCGCTTTTTGCAGCGCGGCACGGTCGTCCAGTTCCTCGCCGCCCCACGGGTCGTCGTCCTCGTCGTCGCCGTCCTCCTGTTGGAGTGCGACCGCTGCGGTCAGCGTCTCCAGGCGCAGGGACAGCGCGGTGCCGGGGCCTGCGGTTCCGTCGGGCAGGACTTCCACGATGGAGCGCGCCAACGCGGTCGGGCGGATCTCCAGCAGGCCGACCTTGCCGCTGTCGATCACCGCCAGCACGGCCCGCGTGCCGTCCGACGCCGCCACCGCCCGCACCGGGCGGTCGAGGTGGGCCACCGCGTCCACCGACAGGGTGTGCTCCGCCAGCAGGCGCAGCAGGTCGGTCAGCTTCGGGCTCGGCTCGCCGTACTCGGCCAGCACCTTCGCCTTCAGCTCGGCGCGTTCGGACTCGGTCGCGCCGCCGCTGGGGACGTCCAGCGGGTAGGGCAGCCGGCCCAGGTCCAGGTCGTGCCAGAGCACGTCGAGTTGGACCGGCGTGAGCAGGAACTCCGGCTCGATCACGCCTCGCCGCCCTTCTTCTTCGGCTTCGCGCCGCCGATCACCGAGGGCGGCAGGTTCTCGCCGGGCACCTCGAAGATGTCCTCACCGCGCAGGTACGCGGCGGAGCGGTGTTCCTTGTCGTCGTCGCCCTGGCCGCCGGCGGGTGCTCCGCCCATCGGCGCGCCGCCCATCGGCATGCCGGACGCGGCGCCCGCACCGGGGGCCATCGGGCCGAAACCGCCCGGCATGGGACCGCGCTGGCCGACGACACCGGTCGAGCCGCCGGCGGCCAGTTGCCCGCCGCCGCCACCGGAGCCGGTCGGGCCGAAGCCGCCGCCACCGCCGGCACCGCCGAAGCCGCCACCGCCGCCGCCACCACCGGGGAAACCGCCGGGCATGCCGGGGCGCGCGCCGGGGCCGCCGGCGGGGCCGCCGCCGACGGGCGGGGTGCCGGGGGTGCCGGCCGGGACGTAGGGCGGGTACTTGCCCGGTGCCTGCGGCACGACCGTCCCGGGGGGTGCGGGGCGGTACGGCGGCGGCTGCTGCTTGCCCCCGCTCGACGCGGGCGGGACGTACGACGGCGGCACGTACGACGGCGGGTTCTGGCCGCCGCCCGACGACGGCGGCGGGTAAGCGGGCGGCGTGTACTTGTTCGCCACCGGGACCTGGGCCGCCGCCGCGGCGGCCGTCGTGCCCTCGGGGCGGTACGACGCGGCCGGGGCCAGCGGAGTGCCGGCGGCACCGCCGTACGACCCGGCGCCGACACCGGACGAAGTCGCCGCCGGCGTGTACGCGGGCGCGGCCGGAGCCGCCATCGCCGACGCGGCCACCGTGGTCCCGCTCGCGGCGCCGCCGCTCGGCGCCATCGCGGGCTGCGCGTCGCTCAACGTGGGCGCGCCGGCGGTCGCCATCATCATCGCCGGCGGCTCCTCGACCCGCCCGGTCACCGGGTTGTACGGCGGGGTGAACCTCGGCGTGGTCTGGTCGACCGCGCGCGACTCGTTCTCCATCGTCGTCATCACGGTCACGGCGTGCTCGTGCAGCGCGCGGGCCTGGTCGTTGGCCGCCTGCACGTCCGCCGCGGACGTCACCAGGCCCTGGATGCCGCCCTGGGTGAACGTGCCGGTCGCCTGGTCCCAGGAGAAGTTCACCGGTTCGGGCATCGACGCCCGCGCGTTCTCCATGATGACGCTCTGGTCCTGCACGCGCTTGCCGACCTCGACGGCCGTGGCGGCGGTCTGCGTGACCCACTCGGCGAGCTTCTTCACCGCGGCCCGCGCGCCGTCGGCGGCCTCGCCCGTCCAGCCGGACTCGGAGGCGGCGACGCGCTCGTTGATCACCCGCGCGGACTCGGTCAGCTCGGTGCCGAACTGGCCCCACTCCGCGCCGATCTCGCCGGTCTGGCCGGGGTCGTTGTTGTTGTGCACCGCGTCGTAGAGCTCGCGGTGGGACCGGGACGCCCAGTTCTGGGCGTCGGTGAGCACCAGGTCGATCTCCTGCTGGTCGGCCATGGTCGTCCCCCTCACTCGCCGCTCAGGCGGGTCAGCTCGGAGCCGTGCTCGTCGTCGATCGCCTGGAAGTTGCGGATCGCGCTGCGCACGGAGTCGTGGGTCTGCTGGAGCACTTCGCGGTAGGCCGTCATCACCGACACGAACGACATCGGGTCACCCTCGGCGCGGGCCTCGAACTTCGCGGCCATCCGGTCGCCGACGGGGTTCGCGCCCAGCGGCGCGGGGCGGGCCAGGCGGCCGGCGCGCTCCAGCCACGAGTCGACCTGGTCGATCTGCTCGACCAGCATCCTGCGCAGTTCCTCACCGGTCGCCGGGTCGAGCGTCACCCGTCCGGAGTTCACCGACTCCGACAGCGCGAGGACCTTGCTCCCCACGGACGGTTGGGGGGCCTCTTCCGGATTCCCTGGCTCGGCGATGTACATGGTGGAGTCCCTCGCGAAGGCAGCCTGCTGGACGCAACCCAGGCTCCCCGCGCGCGCCAACGCGGGCCCAACGTCGCGCCAATGCGGGCTTCCGGAGGGTGCCCGCCACTGTGGGAAACTCTTCGATCACGGGGTGCTGATGCTGAAAGGTCTTCAGGATGCGGGTGAACCTGCTCGGGCCGGTTGAGCTGGTTTCCGCTGGTGGTGAACCCGTCCGGCTGGGCGCGGCCAAGCGCCGGACCGTCCTGGCCGCGTTGGCGTTGGAGCTCAACCGGGTCGTCTCCGGTGACCGCCTGCTGTCGCTGGTGTGGGACGGCTCACCGCCGCCGCAGGCCAAAGCCGCCCTTCAGGGACATATCGCCCAGCTCCGGAAGGTCCTGTCCGACGGCGTGGCGCTTCTCACGCGCGCGCCCGGCTACGTGCTGACCGGCGAGCGCGGCGCGGTGGACGTGTTCCGCTTCGAGGACCTGGTGGCCTCCGCGCGCGACGCCGCGGACGAGGCCGCCGTCACCCAGTTGGCGGAGGCGTTGGCGCTGTGGCGCGGGCCGGTGCTCGCCGACGTGCCCGGCGACCGGGTGCGCGAGGCGGTGTCGGCGCGGCTGGAGGAGCTGCGGCTGGTGGCCGTGGAGGAGCTGGCGACCCGGCTGTTCCGGCTGCGCCGCGCGGCCGACGCGGTCGGCGAGCTGCGCGACGCCGTGGCCGCGCACCCGTTGCGCGAACCGCTGGTGGCGCGGCTGGTGCTGGCGCTGCACTGGACCGGGCGGCAGGCCGAGGCGCTGGAGGTGTTCCACCGCACGCGTGAGCGGCTGGCCGAGGAGCTGGGCGTGGACCCGGGCCCGGAGCTGCGCGACGCGTACCAGACCGTGCTGGCCGGGGACACCGCGCCCAAGCGGGTGGAACGCGGGCCCGCGCCGGCCCAGCTGCCCCGCGAGCACCGCGGGTTCGTCGGCCGCGAGCCGGAGCTGGCCGACCTCGCCGACCGGCTGGGCGGCGACTCGGCGATCGGGCTGCTGGTCGGCCCCGCCGGGGTGGGCAAGACGGCGTTGGCGCTGCGCTGGGCGCACCGCGTGGCGGCGGACTTCCCCGACGGGCAGCTGTTCGTGAACCTGCGCGGGTTCGACGAGACCGAGCCGCTGGACCCGCGCACCGCGCTCATCGGGTTCCTGCGGGCGCTGGGCCTGGCCGACTCGCAGATCGCCGTGGACCTGGAGGACCAGGCCGCGCAGTACCGGTCGCTGCTGGCCGGGCGGCGCGTGCTGGTGTTCCTGGACAACGCCCGCTCCGCCGAACAGGTCCGGCCGCTGCTGCCCGGTTCGGCGGGCTGCCAGGTGCTGGTGACGAGCAGGCACCGGCTGGACGACCTGGTGGTCACCGAGGGCGCGTCGGCGCTGCACGTGCAGACGTTGCCGGAGAACAACGCCGAGGACCTGCTGGCGGCGGCGCTGGGCCGGCCGCGCATCGAGCAGGAGCCCGAAGCCGTCGCCGAACTGGTCGAGCTGTGCGACCGGCTGCCGCTGGCGCTGCGCATCGCGGGCGCCCGCCTGGCGTCCAGACCCCGGTGGACCGTCCAGTCCCTGGTCGACGAGCTGCGCGACGAGCAGCACCGGCTGGCCGCGCTCGAACTGCCCGAGGCCGGGCGCGGGGTGCAGGCCGCCCTGGCGGTGAGCTACCGGGAGCTGCCCGAGGGCGCGGCGAGGTTGTTGCGCCGCCTGGGCCTGCACCCCGGCACCGACCTGGACAGCTACGCCGCCGCCGCGCTGCTGGACATCAACGTGGTCAGCGCCCGCACCCACCTGCGCACCCTCGCCTACGCCAACCTGCTGCACGAGTCCACGCCCGACCGGTACTCGCGGCACGACCTGGTGCGGCTGTTCACCCACCACCTGGCCGTCGGCGAGTCCGATGTGGACGACGCGACGAACCGCCTGCTGGACTACTACCTCTACGTCGCCGACGCGGCGCGCACCCACCTGTCCGACCACGTCCGCCCGTTCAGCCCGCCCGAGCACAAGCCCGCGAGCCACCCGCAGCTGTCCTCGCACGCGGCGGCGCTGGACTGGTTCACCCTGGAGGAGGCCAACCTCGGCCTCGCCCTGGACGCGGCGCTGGTCGGCGGTCACCTGGAACGCGCCTGGCAGCTCGCGCTGTGCCTGGACGCGTTCCACTTCCGGCGCGGCAACCGGGTGGACCGGTTGGCGTTGTGCCGCATCGGTTCCGAGGCCGCGCGGGCGTTGGGCGACGCGCACGCGGAAGCCACTTTCCTGCTGCGCCTGGGTTCCACGCTGGCCGACCTGGGCCGCCTGGAGGAGGCGGTCGGGGCGTGCACGCGGGCCGCGGACCTCGCCCGCGGCGACCGCGACCTGGAACTGGCGGCCCTGGCGAACCTGGGGTACTGCCTGATGGCCGACGACCAGCTCGACCGGGCGCAGGAGACGATCCTGGAGGCGCTGGAGGTCGCGCGCGAGGTCGGCGACACCCGGTCACAGGCCAGCGTGCAGAACAACCTGGCGAACGTGTTGCTGCGCAAGCACTTGCCGGAGGAGGCGCTGCGCCACGCCACCGAGGCCCTGGGCCTGTTCGACCCGGCCGCGCCGTCCAAGGCCCACACCGCCACCCTGCACACCGTGGGCGCCGCGTCCCAGCAACTGGGTCGGCTGGACGAAGCCCTGGAGCACTACCGGGAAGGGCTGGCGCTGGCCGAACGGCTGGGCGACCGGTACCAGGAGGCGTTGTGCCACCGGGCCATCGGCGACGTGCTGGAGCAGTCGGTCGGCCAGGACGCGGCGACCCCCCACTGGCTGACCGCGCTGCGGCTCTACCGCGACCTGCGCGTGGAGGACGCCGACGACCTGGCGGCGAAGCTCGACCCCAGCGTGACGGCGGGCTGACGAGCCGCCGTCGCCGGTCGGTCAGCCGAACATGCCCGGCCGGTAGGCGCCGGCGGGCTGGCGGACCAGCACGTTGACCCGGTTGAAGGCGTTGATGACGGCGATCGACGCCACCAGCGCGGCCAACTGGTCCTCGTCGTAGTGCTTGGCGGCGTTGTCCCACACCTCGTCCGACACGCCACCGGCGGCGTCGGCGATGCGCGTGCCCTCCTCGGCCAGCTCCAGCGCGGCGCGCTCGGCGTCGGTGAACACGGTCGCCTCCCGCCAGGCGGCCACCATGTTGAGCTTCTCGGGCTCCTCGCCGGCCGCGACGGCGTCCTTGTAGTGCATGTCGGTGCAGAACCCGCAGCCGTTGACCTGGCTGGCGCGCAACAACACCAGGAACCCGGTCGTCTCGGGCACCCCCGAGGCCTCGACCGATTTGCCCGCGGCGACGAGGTGCTTGAGGAACTTGGCGGTGGTCTTGTTGGCGAACAGGTCGATGCGCGCTTCCATCTTCGTCGTGCTCCTTCGTCGTTCGTGCGTTTCCAAGGAGGTGACGGAGCCGGTGGCGGCGGTGTGACAACCTGTCGTTGTGGCGTGGGCCACCCTGCCGGGGAAGGGGATCGTTCGGGGATGAGCTACTACACCGGGTCGACGGGCGAGACCAGCGCGCTGTGGCGGCCGGTCGCGGACGTCGAGACGATCGACCGGCCGAAGACGCAGGCGAGGCTCGTCGCGCCGGGGAGCGTGACGCGGGGCCGGTTCGGGTTGTTCGAGTGGAACATGCGGCCGCGGTCGGGCGGGCCGGGCGCGCACTTCCACCGGACGTTCTCGGAGTCGTTCTACGTGGTCTCCGGGACCGTGCGGCTGTTCAACGGCGAGAAGTGGGTGGACGCCACGGCCGGGGACTTCCTCCACGTGCCCGAGGGCGGGGTCCACGCGTTCCGCAACGACGCCGACGGGCCGGCGTCGATGCTGATCCTGTTCGCGCCGGGCGCGCCGCGGGAGGAGTACTTCCGCGAGCTGGCGGAGATCGGCGACTCGGGCCGGCAGTTGTCGGCGGAGGAGTGGACCGAGCTGTACGCCCGCCACGACCAGTTCATGGTCGACCAAGGTTGATGAACCGGCGACGGGGAAACGCTTCCGCGCTGCGGGTGACGCTTTCCGTCGCCCGTTGTCGCGGGGATCACCGATGCCCGTTCAACCCTGTGAACCGGCACACCCCGCGAATCGTTCCCGTGGCGCGGCGCACGTGGGGGAAAGCGCGCGCTGCGTTTTCCGGGGATCGCACGTCGGGGGAGCGTGCGACCCGTCCGGAACGGGTGACTCGCGGGGTGTTCCCGGGGCCGCCGGCCGGTGGTGGGGGGATACCGTCCGGCCGACGGCGGCCGGTCTGCGCGGGCGCTCCTGCGACGCCTCGGGGAGAGGGCCTGCCGGCGCCCGAGGGGGTGTTGGCGCTGGTGGTGTCCTGACGTCCGGGCGGCATCCGCGAGCCGACCAAAACTAGAACGAGTCAGGTCCGGAAGGTGTTCCCCGGGTGTCCAGGGTCACCCCTGCTCGCGCAGCGCGGACATGGCCGACTCGGCGGCGGCCAGCCTGTCGTGGGCCTTGGCGGCCTTCCGACGTGCTCTTTCGACCTGCGCGGCGGCCTCGTGGGCGGCCTGTTGCGCGCGCCTGAGCTCCGCCTTCAGCTCCTCCGCCCGCTCCTCCCGCGCGGTCAGCTCGGCCTCCGCCCCGGCCAGCGCCTTGTCGGCGTCCCGGGCGCCCTTCTTCGCGGCGGTGATGTCCTCGCGGGCCTTGGCCAGCTCGCGCTCGCGCTTCTTCTCCCGCCGCGGGGCGAGGTCGTCGCGGGAGGAGGGCGCGCGGGGCGCGGGCGTCGGGACGGCGGTCTCGGACAGGGGGCCGAAGCCGGACTGCTCGACCGGCTTCACCAGCCGCCCCGCGCGGATGCGGGCCGCCAGGACCGCGTCGGCCAGCGCGGACGTCAGCGTGGTGCGCACCTGCTGCACGGCGTCGGGCCCCAACGGCGTCCCGGCGTCCCGCGCCAGGTCCTCGGTGAGCCGCACGAGGGCCCCGACGACCACCCGCCGCTTCGCGCTCAGCTCCCGCAGCACGCCGCCTTTCAGGCCCTCCTGGGCCGCCCGCAACTGCTCGCCCAGTTCGACCGCCTGCGCGTACTCGGGGGCGTGCCGCCGGGCCAACTGGTTGAGCGCCCACGCCGACAAGGTCGGCTTGCGCAGCGCGGAGACCTGCTTCGCCAAGGCCTTGTCCCCGCGGTCCAGGGCGCGCCGGGCGGCGTCGTCCCGGGCCGCGACGAAGCCGGCCGGCGGCAGGGCGTACAGCTCGTCGGCTATCCGGTCGATGGGCGTCGCGTCCACGATGCAGACCAGTGTGCTCGCCATCGCGTTGATGTGCGATTTGTTACCGGTTCACGACGGTGTCGGATGGTTCACCGTTGACACTGGTTGACATTCGGTCCGGTCGGCTCTTGACTGGAAGCACCACACCGGTTTCGCACTGGTGTGGCACTTCTCGCGCGTTCGCGCAATACCCCGTTCAGTCCAATGTGGACTTTCTCTTTGCGCTGTTCGCACTATTGTCCGGCGGGACCCGGAAGGATGTGCTTGCGCCAATCTTTCCCCACGAAGGGTTTGCGCCGTGATCAACTCAGGAAGTCGGTGGAGACACCGCACCAGTGCGGCCTTGCTGGCCGCCGTGCTGGGCACGACTGGGTTCGGCTTCGCCGCCGCTCCGGCCGTCGCGCAGGAGGCGCCGAACGCGCCCGCGCCCGCCGACAAGCAGCTCGACAAGCAGGACCGGGAACGCCTCGCCCAGGCCGAAGCCAACGGCCAGGAGAACGTCACCCTGCTGGTCGCCGCCGAAGAAGGGAAGTTGGACTCCGCGGCCAACGACCTCAAGGCACTCGGTGGTGTGGTCGAGTCCACCGAACGCGACGTCGAGTACCTGAAGGTCTCCGTCCCGCGCGACAACGCCGAGAAGGCCGCCAAGCTGGCCTCGGTCAACGCCGTGGACGTCGACGGCCTGGTGGCGCTGGACGACCCGCGCCCCGAGGGCATCGCGAACCCGTTGCCGCAGAAGGCGCCGGACGCGAGCACGCCCAAGAAGAACCCGTACATGCCGATCCAGGACACCAAGGCGGCGCAGTTCACCGACGAGAAGCCCGAATGGGACGGTCGGGGCACCACCATCGCCATCCTGGACAGCGGCATCGACGTGGACCACCCGGCGCTGGCCACCACGTCCACCGGCGAGCGCAAGATCGTCGACTGGTACAACGCCAACGCCACCAACTCCGGTGACGGCACCTGGGTCAAGGTCGCGGGCCGCTACAACGGCTCCTTCACCCCCGTGGCCGGCGGCGCGACCTACAAGGCGCCGGCGACCGGCGGCCCGTTCAGCTTCGGCCTGTTCGCCGAGACCGCGGGCGACCTGGGCCTGGCCAACAGCGAGACCGGCGGCGACATCAACCGCGACGGCGACCGCACGGACTCCTTCGGCGTCCTCCAGGACGTCACCACCAAGGAAGTCCGCGTGGACGTGGACGGTGACGGCGACTTCACCGAGCACGGCGCGATGATCGACTACAAGTACAAGAAGGACGTCGGCCACTTCGGCGCGGACAACCCGGCCACGCCGGTGCTGGACACCGTCGCCTTCGTGGTCCAGACGGACCGCTCGATCTACGACAACGCCGGCCAGGCGTACGTCAACCTCGGCATCTCCGCCGCCGCCCACGGCACGCACGTCGCGGGCATCACCGCCGCGCACGAGATGTTCGGCGGCCGGATGGACGGCGCGGCGCCCGGCGCCAAGCTGATGGCCGTCAAGGTCTGCCTGTCCACCCCGTCGTGCACCTCCTCCGGCCTGATCGACGGCGTCCTGTACGCGGCCCGCAACGGCGCCGACGTCATGAACATCTCGATCGGCGGCCTGCCGGCGCTCAACGACGGCAACAACGCCCGTGCGGAGCTCTACAACCGCACGATCGCCGAGTACAACGTCCAGATCTTCATCTCGGCCGGCAACAGCGGCGCGGGCGCGAACACCGTCGGCGACCCGTCGGTGGCCACCGACGCGATCTCCGTCGGCTCCTACATCACCAGCGCCACCTGGCTGTCCAACTACGGCTCGGTCACCGCGCAGCGCGAGAGCCTGCACGGCTTCTCCTCCCGCGGCCCGCGCGAGGACGGCGGCTTCAAGCCGAACATCGTCGCGCCCGGCTCGGCGATCTCGACCACGCCGCAGTGGCAGAACCCGGGCCCGGTGGCGGGCACCTACGCCCTCCCGGCCGGCTACGCCATGTTCAACGGCACCTCCATGGCCGCCCCGCAGGCGACCGGCGCCGCCGCGCTGCTCGTCGGCGCGTACAAGGACGAGCACGACGGCCAGCGTCCCCCGGTGAAGGAACTGCGCGACGCCATCCACTCGGGCGCCAAGTGGGTCACCACCCTCAAGGCCTACGAGCAGGGCGCGGGTCTGTTCGACACCAAGAAGGCCTGGGCGCAGCTCGCCGCGCACCCGAACACCCAGAACGTCACCACCTCGGTGACGGTCAACACCGCGCTGTCCGCGCTGCTGAACCCGGCCAACACCGGCGTCGGCATCCACGACCGCGAGGGCGTGCAGATCGGCAAGGAGTACACCCGCACCTACACCCTGACCCGCACCACGGGCCCGAACACCAACCAGGTGTTCTCCGTGCGCTGGCAGGGCAACGACGGCACGTTCTCCTCGAAGTCGTCGGTCAGCCTGCCGCTGAACACGCCGGTCAAGCTCGACGTCAAGGTCAAGCCGACGACCGCCGGCGTGCACTCGGCCGTGCTGAAGCTGGACAACCCCGGCACCGTCGGCATCGACACGATGACCCTGAACACGGTGTTCGCGGCCGACCAGTTCGGCGCGGACAACAAGTACGCGGTCACCAAGACCGGGTCGATCGCCCGCAACCAGACGCACAGCTACTGGGTGAACGTCCCGGCGGGCACCAGCGCGCTGAAGGTCGACCTGGTCGGCGGCGGCGCCGAGGCCGGCAAGGGCCAGGTCCGCTTCCTGCGCTACGACCCGTACGGCGTGCCGAACGACACCACGTCGTCCACCAACTGCTACAACCCCGACGCGGGCGCGGGCTGCGCCGGCGGCTCCCCGACGAGCCGCACGGTCAGCAACCCGATCCCGGGCGTCTGGGAGCTGGTGGTCGAGGCGCGCCGCACCTCCGACGCCGACACCGCGCCGTACACGCTGACCGCGTCCGTGCTGGGCACCTCGGTCGCGCCGAACCCCGACACCATCGCCTCGGCGACCCCGGGCGTCGGCATCGACCGCTCCTGGACGGTGACCAACACCCTGGCCGCGTTCAACGGCAAGCTCGTCGGCGGCGCGTTCGGCAGCGCCAAGATCGACCGCCCGACGATCGCCCACACCGCCCGCCAGACCTACGACGTGATCGTGCCCGCCGGCACCACGTCGCTGCGGGCGACCATCGGCAAGCCGGGCGACATCGCCGCCGACCTCGACCTGTTCGTCTACAACTGCACCTCCGGCACCTGCGTCATCGCCGGCCAGCAGGCGGACGGCGACTCGGAGGAGTCGGTGACGGTCAACAACCCCGCCGCGGGTCGTTGGCAGGTCGCGGTGGACGGCTACGACGTGCCGGCCGGCACGACGGAGTACGACTACATCGACGTCTACGCCGCCCCGGGCCTGGGCACCATCACGACGAACGACGCCGACGCCGACCGCACCGCCGGTGCGACCTGGAACGTGGCCGGTGTCGTGACGGCGCAGGCCGCCGCCGGCGCGGGTCGCGTCCTGCGCGGCGAGCTGACCGTGCAGACCGCCGAGGGCGCCGTGGTGGGCCGCGGCGCGGTGATCGTGCAGAACGTGGCCTGATCACCACCGCAAGACCAGCGAGGGCCGTCCCGGGCGCAAGCCGGGGCGGCCCTCGCCGTTCTAGGCTCGACCGGGTGGATCGACATGGGTCAGGGGCCACCGTGGTCGCGTTCCACGCGCACCCCGACGACGAAGTCCTGTTGACCGGCGGCACGCTGGCCCGGGCGGCGGCGTTCGGGTGCCGGGTGGTGGTCGTGGTCGCGACGGACGCGATGTGGGACGAGCCGCCCGTGCGGCTGGACGAACTGCGGGCCGCTGCGGCGATCCTGGGCGTGCACCGGGTGGTGCACCTCGGGTACGCCGACAGCGGTCACGGCGCGATCCTGTTCGAGGACCCGCCCGGCCGGCAGCGGTTCGTCCGCGCCGACGTCGGGGAAGCCGCCGGTCGGCTGGCCGCCCTGTTGACCGAGGAAGCCGCGGACGTGCTGTTGAGCTACGACTCCAACGGCGGTTACGGGCACCGGGACCACGTGCGGGTGCACGAGGTGGGGCGGCGGGCGGCCGAGCTGACCGGGGTGCGGTTGCTGGAGGCGACCATGCCGCGGGACGCGGTCGTCCGGGTGGCGCGGGTCCTGCGGGCGCTGCGGGTGCCGTTCCGCTACGAGGGGCTGGACCGGGCCTTCAGCGCGAAGGCGGACATCACGCACCGGTTCGACGTGCGGCGGTTCGCGCGGCGCAAGCAGGCCGCGTTGGCCGCGCACCGCTCCCAGGTCGGGGGCGGCGGGCGGTCGGCCGCGGTCATGCGGTTGCTGGTGCGGCTGCCCGTCCCGGTGTTCGGGTGGGTGGCCGGGCGCGAGTGGTACGTCGAGCCGGCTAGGGGGTCGGGTCGGCGTTGCTGAGCGGCTCGTCCACGTCCACCTGGCGCACGCCGTCGGTGGTCACCACGCGCTCGACGTCCGCGACCGGCACCGACACCCGGATGTAGCCGATCGACGTGTCGGTGGCCTCCACCGTGGCCCCCAGGCCGCGCAGGGCCGCCGCGGTGCCCTCGGTCCGGCTCGCCTCCGTGGAGATGACCAGCACCACGGTCGGCACCCCGGACCGCTGCGCCCGCGCCAGGACCTCCTTGCCGTGCGGGCTGAGCTTCGCGGGCATCGAGACCTCCGAAGTCGTCGTGACGGTCGTGGCCGCCGCGGGCGTCGTGGCGGCCGTGGCAGCCGTGGGAGCCGTCGCCGTGCCGGCGTCCCGCGCGGGCGCGCCGCACGCCACCAGGGCGAAGCCCAGGGCAACGACCACGATCCGTCTCATGGAACCTCCCGGAGTCATCCTGGCACCAGGACGGACCGACCGGACCGAACGGTTGCGTCACATCCCGCAGCCCACGGCTCGCGGCCACACGGCTAGCGGCCACACGGCTCGTGGCCACACGGCTCACGCCTTCCGGTCGCTCACGGCCCGTCGTTCGCCGAGCGCCCGTCCGGCCCGCTGAACGCCTGCACGCGCTCCTGCCCGTCCTCGCTCTCCCCGAACACCCGGTTGTCCGACCCGGACGCCTCGCGCCGCGCCACGGCCTGCGCCCGCGGCAGCTCGCGCACCCGCATCTGCGGCAGCGCCGCGGGCTGGTGCGAGCGCAGCCACGCCACCAGGTGCTCCCGCACCTCGCACCGCAGGTCCCACAGCCGCCCGGCGTCGGTCGCGCTGACCAGCGCGCGCACCCGCACGAACGCGCTCACCGCGCCGGTCACCTGGAGCACGCACACCCGCCCGTCCCACAGGTCGTCGGACTCCAGGAACTTGCGCAGCTCCTGCCGCATGTCCTCCACCGGCACGGTCCAGTCGACGTCCAGCTCCACCGTGCCCAGCAGCGCGGACTGGGTGCGGGTCCAGTTCTCGAACGGGGTCTTCAGGAAGTAGGCCGTGGGCAGGATCAGCCGCCGGTCGTCCCACAGGTGCACGACCACGTAGGTGAGCGTGATGTCCTCGATCCGCCCCCACTGGTCGTCCACGACCACCACGTCGTCCAGCCGCAGGGCGTCGCTGAACGCGATCTGCACGCCGGCGAACACGTTGCCCAGCAGGGACTGCGCCGCCAGCGCGGCGATCGCGCCGATCACACCGGCCGACGCCAGCAGGCTCGTGCCCGCCGCCCGCGCCTCGGGGAACGTCATCAGCACCGACGCGAACGCCAGCACGCTGACCACGACCACGGTCACCCGCCGCACCAGCGTGATCTGCGTGTGGACGCGGCGCGCGTGCCGGTTGTCCGACACGTCCACCCGGATGCGGGCGAGCGTCGCGTCCTCGGCCACCACCAGCAGCGCCGCCAGCAGCCACGCGCCGGCGAGGATCAGCGCTATCCCGACCACGTGCAGCGCGACCGGCCGCCAGTCGCCCCACCCGACCACGCCGATGGAGAACTGCACCGCGACCAGCACGGCGACGGCGAGCGCGGGCCGGTGGGCGTGCTGGGCGAGACCCGCGAAGAGCGCGGACCGCCGACCGATCCGCCGGACCACCCGGTGCACCGCGGTGACCACGGCCAGCGCCACCAGGACGGATCCGGCGAACGTGAGCACGGCGACGAGCACGGGGGGCACCTCCTGGGGTTCGGGGACATCCTCCGACCCGTACCCATCCCGACGTTCACCCATTCGTGGTAGCGATCGACCTCACGATCGCGGCAACGAGTGGGCGATCCGGCTCACGAACGCGACCAGGCGCTCGGGCGGGAACCGTTCCGGGTCGGTGATCGCCAGTCGTCCGGCCATCTCGCCCAGCGCCAGCATCGCGTGGCCCAGCAGCTCGGCGTCCAGGTCCGGCCCGCCCATCGCCTTCAGGCCCAGGTCGGCCAGCGCGTTGACCTGCTCGGTGACCTGCGCCCGCACCCGTTCCACTTGCTGCCGGAACTCGACCGGCGTCCCCTCCGGCGGCAGCAGCACGAGCCGCCAGCGGTCCGGGCTCTCGACCACCGCGTGCACGAAAGCGCGCACGGTGTCCGTGTAGAGGTCCTCCGGCGAGCGCTCGTCCAAACCCTCCGGGATCGCCTCCAGCACCTGGGCGGTCGCGCGCGTGGACTCGCGTTCCAGCAAGGCCGAGATCACCTCGGCGCGGTTCGCGAAGATCTCATACACGACCGGCTTGGTCACGCCGCACCGCCGTGCCACCGCCTCCATCGTCAGCGCGTCGAACCCGCCCGTCACGATCAACGCCAACGCCCCGTCCAGCACCTGGTCGCGCCGCTGCGCCGCGGGGAGGCGGGGGGCGTACTTCCGGCGCGTTGTGCTCACCCGCCCATATTGCTACGGTGGCGTAGCTTTCACAAAGCTACGCTGGCGTAGCAATGGTGCGGGAGGTCGTGATGGAGCCCGACAACCTCGTGTTGCAGCCCCGGGACGTGCACTTCGACTGGTCGGACCTCCCGATGCACTGGGTGCCCGACGAGCCGACCACGACCCACGTCATGAACGTCCTGCACCTGCTGCTGCCCGAGGGCGAGCGCTGGTTCGTCCGCACGTTCCAGCAAGCCGTCCCGCTGATCACCGACGACGACCTGCGCGCCGACGTGCTGGGTTTCATCGGCCAGGAGGCCGTGCACGCCGAGGCGCACAGCGAGGTGCTGGACCACCTGCTCGCCAACGGCCTCGACCCGCGCCCGTTCACCCGGCACATGGAGGTCGTCTTCCGGCGCATCCTCGGCGACCGCGAGGGCGTCACCGAGCGGCAACGCCGCGAACAGCTCATCGAGCGCATCGCCCTGGTCGCGGCCATCGAGCACTTCACCGCGTTCCTCGGCGACTGGATGCTCAACGCCACCGCCCTCGACCGCGCCGGCATCGACCCGACCATGCTCGACCTGCTGCGCTGGCACGCCGCCGAGGAGGTCGAGCACCGCAGCGTCGCGTTCGACCTGATGCGCCACCTCGACCGCCGCGAGTCCCGCAAGATCCGCACGATGCTCATCGCCGGGCCGGTGCTGTGGCTGCTGTGGGTGCGCGGCGCGAAGTTCCTCATGGACCACGACCCGCTGCGCCCCGGCCGGCTCACCCTGCGCGAGTTCCGCCGCGCGGGCCGCCGCGGCCTGCTGCCCACCGGCGGCGCGCTGTTCCGGGCGTTCCTGCGCTACTTCCACCCGCGCTACCACCCGAAGCAGGAGGGTTCGACCAGCCAGGCCGTGGCGTACCTGGCGTCCTCGCCGGCCGCGCGGGCGGCCCACTGATGGACGGTTTCGTGCGCGGCCTGGAGAAGTTCACCGACGGCTACCTGAAGTCCCTGCGCCACCTGGGGTCCGCGCGCCCCGGGCGGGGTGCCGGCCGCCCGTTGCGGCTGACCGTCGCGGACCGCCGCGAGGAGGCCGAGGGCGTGGTGGGCCTGCGGTTGACCGGCCCGGACCTGCCCGCGTGGCAACCCGGCTGCCACCTCGACCTGCACCTGGCCTCGGGCCTGCGCCGCCAGTACTCGCTGTGCGGCGACCCGCGCGACCGGTCGTCCTACCGGATCGCGGTCCGCCGCGTCGGCGCGGGCTCCGCCGAGGTGCACGCGCTGCGCGAAGGGGACGAGGTGCTGGTGCGGGGGCCGCGCAACGCGTTCCCGTTCGTCGCCGAGGGGCCGATGCTGTTCCTGGCGGGCGGCATCGGCATCACGCCGATCCTGCCGATGGTCCGCGAGGCCGTCCGCGCCGGCGTGGACCACACCTTCGTCTACCTGGGCAGGTCCCGGCGGTCGATGCCGTTCCTGGCCGAACTCCCCGCCGGCGCCGACGTCCGCCCGGACGACGAGTTCGGCGTGCCGGACCTGGCCGGGATCGTCGGCGCGTTCCCCGCCGACGGCTCGGTCTACTGCTGCGGCCCGACGCCCATGCTCGACGCGGTCCGCCGCGCCTTCGCGTCCCGCCGACTGCACTTCGAGCGCTTCGCGCCACCACCCATTGTGGACGGTCGGCCGTTCGAGATGGTCTTGCGCCGCAGCGGGATCACTGTGGACGTCCCCGCCGACCGCTCGGCGCTGGACGTGCTGAAGGACCTGCGCCCGACCGTGCCCTACTCGTGCCGCCAGGGGTTCTGCGGCACGTGCGAGGTGGACGGCGTCCGGATCTGCGTCGCCCGCCCCACCGGCGACCGGCTCGTCCTCGACCTCTGAAACTGCCTGGAGGAACCGTGTTCGTGCAATCCGAAGGCGTGCGGCTGTCCGTGTACGAGCGCGGCGACCGCTCCGCCCCCACCGTCGTCCTGGTGCACGGCTACCCCGACACCCACCGCGTGTGGGACGGCGTCGCCGCGATCCTCGCCGAGGAGTACCACGTCGTCACCTACGACGTTCGCGGCGCGGGCGCGTCCGGCAAGCCGCGTGACCTGGCCGGGTACCGGCTGCCGGTGCTGGCCCGCGACCTGTTCGCGGTGATCGACACGGTCAGCCCCGACCGGCCGGTGCACGTCGTCGCGCACGACTGGGGTTCCATCCAGGCGTGGGAGGCGGTGACCACGCCCGGCGCGCGGATCGCCTCCTACACGTCGATCTCCGGTCCGTGCCTGGACCACGTCGGGCACTGGATGCGCCGGCGGCCGACGGCCAAGCACGCCAAGCAGTGGCTGCACTCCTGGTACATCCTCGCGTTCCACCTGCCGTTCCTCGCGCCGTTCGTGTGGCGTCGGGTGATCGGGCCGCGCTGGGGCGCGCTGCTGCGCCGCATGGAAGGCGTCCAGGCGCACGTCCCGGACACGATCGTGGAGGACGGCGTCAACGGGATCTCGTTGTACCGCGCCAACTTCATCCCCCGGCTGCGCGCGCCCCGCGCCCGGCGCACGGACGTCCCGGTGCAGATCGTCCAGCCGCTCAAGGACAACTACGTCACCGACGGCGTCCTGGACGCGGCCACCCCGTGGGTGCCGAACCTGCGCCGCCGCGTGCTCGACGCCGGCCACTGGGCGCCGGTCACGCACGCCAAGGTCATCGCGCTGCTGGCGGCCAACCACGTCACCGCGCACACCCCGTCGGGTGAAACTCCCGCAACGCCTCCCGCGCCCGGCTCCGCGCCAGGTTCCACGACCGCCAGTCGTCCCCGCTGACGTACCGGTACCGCAGGACGCACTGCCGCATCGGCTCGGGGAGCGTGGCCAGCACCGGGACGGCGTCGTCGGACAGCCTGCGCAGGTGGTCCAGGTCGATCTTGCCGGTCTCCTCCCACCGGGCGACGTTGCGCTGCGCGGTGAACCGGTCGGGGTTGAGCACCGCGAGCCCGACCAGCCCCAGGAACCCGCTGACCAGCACGGCCCGCGGCAGCCACCCGCCGCGCATCCGCACGCCCGCGGCCAACACCATCAGGTACACCAGCGCCAGCCACAGCTCGCACGCCGACACCAGCACGCGCAGCGTGGTGAACCCGTACGCCTGCTGGTAGATCCACATGCGGGCCAGCGCCGACGCCACGATCACCAGCGTGAGCACGGTCAGCGCGCCGAGCAGGCCGCGCAGCCACGTCCGGTCGGCGTCGTCCGCGAAACGGGCGGCCACGGCGATGACCACGAGCGTCAGCACCGCGACCGCGAGCAGTTGCCAGAACCCGCGGCGCGCGTACTCGGCGTAGGTGACGCCGGCCGTGCGCACCACGTAGTCGTCGCCGCCGAACAAGGTCGTGACCTGCACCCCGACGAACGCCGTGAACAACGCGACCAACGCCCCGACCGGCATCGCCCACTCGCGCAGCGCCACGGTCCGCCGCTCGCCGGGCACGTGCTCGGGCGTCGGCGACCCCACCAGCCGGCACGCCCCGACCACCCCCAGCCCGACCGCGAGGAACACGACGATCCACTGCCCGTCCACCTCGGGCACGGACTCGCCGAGCAGCTCGGCGAACGCCGCGTCCGCCCCGGCGAGCAGCGGCACGAACACCGCCAGCACCGCCGCGGTGAGCACGATCGGCCGCGCCATCCGGGTGGACCCGGACGCCTTCACCCCGCGCGCCAGCCACGGCAGCGCCGGCGGGATCGCCATCAGCACCGCGGCGGACCCGGCCAGCAGCCCTCTCGCCGTCCGCCCGCCGACCACCGCCAGCGACCCGGCGGCGCACCCCGCCACCACGCACAGGGTGAACAGGTCCGCGTCGGCGACCAGCGCGCCGGTGGCGAACAGGAGCAGGCTCAGCGCGGTCCACCCCGGTCTGACCTTCCGGACCAGGGCGAACACGACCGCGGCGGTGAGCAGCCAGCCGAGGCCGGGTTCGTCCAGCGGCAGGAGGACGGCGGCGCAGGCCCCGCCGAGGAGACCGGTGAGCAGCACGCGGTTCGGTGACATCAAGACCTTCCGAAAACGTTTGCGGCGCTGGATGAGGGCGCGCCTGATCGGGCGTGGTCGGTGTCCGACACGCCTGTGGTGGGGTTGGCCGCTACGCGGTCGCGGCCGTGCGGGTCATGGGCAGGGTGGCGCGGATGCGGCAGCCGGGGCCGTCGACCACGGCGATCGTGCCGCCGTGCAGGTCCACGATCCAGCGGGCGATGTTGAGGCCGAGCCCCGTGCCGCCCCCGCCGGCCCGCTCGCCGCGGGTGAAGCGCTCGAAGACCCGTTCCCGGTCTTCCGGGGCGATGCCGGGGCCGTCGTCGGAGACCTCCAGCACCAGGTCGCGGCCCACCCAGGTGGCCGTCACGCGGACCTCGCCGCCGGAGGGGCCGTGGCGGGCGGCGTTGTCCAGGAGGTTGACCAGGACTTGGTGGACGCGGGCGCGGTCGGCGACCACGGTCGCGGTGGGCGGGCGGACGTCCACCACGAACGTCGTCGCGGGGGACGCCACCGACGCCTCCGCCACCACGTCGGACAGCAGCGGCGCCACCGGGAACTCGGCGAGGGCCAGGCGGTGCGCGCCGGCGTCGATGCGGGACAGGTCGAGCAGCTCGGTGACCAGGCGGCCGAGGCGCTCGGTCTGGGCCAGGGCGGTGCGCATGGTGCGGGCGTCCGGGGCGGCGACGCCGTCCACCACGTTCTCCAGGACGTTCTGGAGGGCGGTGATCGGGGTGCGCAGCTCGTGGGAGACGTTGGCGATCAGCTCGCGGCGCTGCCGGTCGGCCGCCGCCAGGTCCGCCGCCATCTGGTTGAACGCGCTGGCCAGCTCGCCCACCTCGTCCCGAGCGGTGGCGCGGACCCGCTTGCTGTAGTCACCACGCCGCATCGCGCGGGCCGCCGCGGTCATCTCGCGCAGCGGGCGGGTCATGCCGTGGGCGAGCACCTGGGAGGTCACCAGGGCGATGACCAGCGCGCCTGTGGTCGTGCTGTACGGGAGCCAGCCGATGCGGTACCAGAAGAACGAGAACCCGGCCGCGCCCGACGAGACCAGCAGGATGCCCAGCTTGAGCTTGATCGAGCGGACCGGGTCCAGGGGTCTGGGCAGGAAGTCGATGAACGCGTCGAACGCCGTGCGCAGCTTCACCGCGGCGCCTCCAGGGCGTAGCCGACGCCGTGGACGGTGCGGATCAGGTCCGTGCCGAGCTTGCGGCGCAGGGCTTTGATGTGGCTGTCCACGGTCCGGGTGCCGGTGGCGGCGTCCTGCCACCCCCACACCTCGGTGAGCAGCCGTTCCCGCGACTGCACGGCCCGCGGGCGCTCGGCGAGGTGCACCAGGAGTTCGAACTCGGTGGGCGTGAGGTGCGCCTCGGCCCCACCCCGCACGACCCGCCGCTCGGCCAGGTCGATTTCGAGGTCCGCCACGGTGATCCGCGCGGACACGGGAGCGGACGACCGCTCCACCCGCCGCAACAGGGCGTGCACCCGGGCCGCGAGCTCCCGGATCGAGAACGGCTTGGTGAGGTAGTCGTCCGCGCCGACCGCGAGCCCCACGAGCAGGTCGGTCTCGTCCCCGCGGGCGGTCAGCATGAGCACCGGAACGGGCCGGTCGGCCTGGATGCGCCGACACACCTCCAGCCCGTCGAACCCGGGCAACATGACGTCCAGCACCACGAGATCGGCGTCAGCGGCCTTGCGCACCCCGGAAGGCCCGTCATGCGCCAACTCCACCTCGAACCCCTCCGCCCGCAGCCGCGCGGCCACGGAGGAGGCGATCGTGAGGTCGTCCTCGACCACCAGAACCCGGCGTGTCATGGCACCGACTGTAGGTGTCGGTGGTGGAGGCCTTCGGTGAGAGTTGTGAACGTCGTGTGGAGGAACGCTCCCCGCGCACACCCCGCCCACCCCGCCCACCCACCCGGCCCACCCCGCCCGCCCACCCGGCACACCCGGTCCACCTGGCCCACCCGGCCCACCTGGTACGGCGCAGCGGCACGCTTTCAGCCGCGCGCCGGCGCTTTTCGCCGCGCAGCGGCGGCTGAGCTACCAGCCACAGGGGGTCTTCGTGTTCCCCACCGTATGACCTGCCCGAAGGGCTACCACAGATTGCCGGG
>NZ_JBEZBW010000134.1:0-19395 GCF_040647305.1 Saccharothrix sp. NPDC042600
CCTCCGGCAGGCCGTACGGGGAACGAACCGACGCCCTTCCACCCCCGGGGGCCTGCCGCGCGGCGAGCGCCGCTTTTAGCTCTTCGCTCTTCGCTCTTCGCTTTCGCTTTGATCTTTTCGCTCTTGATCGCCCGCTCTCCGCTCAAGATCTCGAACGACGCAAGACAGAGCGCACGCGTGCCACAACCCACCCGCCGTCCCTACAGCACCCCCTCGCCGAGCGGTTCGCGGGCGATCAGCGAAACTTGACGCCATGACCGCCGACGCGCCCGACGACGACAGGACCAGCTTCGCCGACCTGGGGCTGCGCCCCGAACTGTTGCGGGCGCTCTCCGGACTCGGCTACGAGGAACCCACCCCCATCCAGCGGGAAGCCATCGCGCCGCTGGTCGAAGGGCGTGACCTGCTCGGGCAGGCCGCCACCGGCACCGGCAAGACCGCCGCGTTCGCGTTGCCCGTGCTGGAGCGCATGGGCGGTGGCGGGCGGACCGACACCCTGCCGTTCGCGTTGGTGCTGGTGCCCACCCGTGAGCTGGCCGTGCAGGTGTCCGAGGCCGTGCACCGGTACGGGCGCGAGCTGGGCGCGCGGGTGCTGCCGATCTACGGCGGTCAGCCGATCGGGCGGCAGTTGCGGGTGTTGGAGCAGGGGGTGGACGTGGTCGTGGCCACGCCCGGCCGCGCCGTGGACCACCTGAACCGGGGCACGCTCAAGCTCGACAACCTGAAGATCGTCGTGCTGGACGAGGCCGACGAGATGCTCGACATGGGGTTCGCCGAGGACCTCGACGCGATCCTCGCCGAAGCGCCCGAGGACCGGCAGACGGTGCTGTTCTCCGCGACCATGCCGCCGCGCATCGACCGGTTGGCCCGCCAGCACCTCACCGACCCGGTGCGCATCACCATCGGGCGCGAGCAGACCGAGCCGGGTGAAGCGCCGCGCGTCCGGCAGAGCGCCTACGTCGTCCCGCGCGCCCACAAGCCGGCCGCGCTGGGCCGGGTGCTCGACGTCGAGGCCCCCACGGCGGCGATCGTGTTCTGCCGCACGCGTGACGAGGTGGACCAGCTCACCGAGACCCTCAACGGCCGCGGCTACCGGGCCGAGTCGCTGCACGGCGGCATCAGCCAGGAGCAGCGCGACCGGGTGATGGCACGGCTGCGCAACGGGACCGCCGACCTGCTCGTGGCCACGGACGTGGCGGCGCGCGGTCTGGACGTCGAGCAGCTCACGCACGTCGTGAACTACAACGTGCCGTCCGCGCCGGAGTCCTACGTGCACCGCATCGGCCGGGTCGGGCGCGCCGGTCGCGAGGGCGTGGCGATCACGTTGGCCGAGCCGCGCGAGCACGGGATGCTCAAGACCATCGAGCGGGTCACCAAGCAGCGCATCCAGATGGAGAAGGTGCCCACGGTCGCCGACCTGCGGGCCCGCCGGCTGGAGCTGACCCGGGCGGCGCTGCACGAGAGCCTGTTGGAGGACGACCTGGAGGGCTTCCGGGTCGTGGTGGAGACGTTGGCCGACGAGTTCGACGTGGTGGAGATCGCGTTGGCGGCGGTCAAGCTCGCGCACGAGGCCACCGGCGCGGCGGCCGACGAGGAGGAGATCCCCGAGTTCGTGCCGCGCGACCGGGACCGCCGGGGCGCGCCGATGGGCGGTGAGCGGCGGGAACGCCGGCCGCGTCGCCCCACGGCGGGCATGACGCGGCTGTTCGTGGGCGCGGGGCGCAGCGCGGGCATCCGGCCGCAGGACATCGTGGGCGCGATCGCGGGCGAGGCGCGGCTCAACGGCCGGGAGATCGGCGCGATCGAGATCGCCGACCGGTTCTCCCTGGTCGAGGTGCCCGACAACGCGGCGCAGCAGGTGATCACGGCGCTGCGCGGGGCGACCATCAAGGGCCGCAAGGTCACCATCCGCCGCGAGCGCGACGACAACCGCTGAGCGTCCCCGCCGAGCGGGCCGGCACCGGAACCGCCCGCTCGGCAGGCCCCCGTTCGACTGCACCCGCATTTCCCGGCACCGGCGCGTCGATATAGTCGAAAGCGCACCGCGCATTCCCGCGGACAATTCGCGACCGATCACCGCAAAAAGGCGGTGAATAGCGCGCGGTGCCGGGAGGGGGCTCTCGTGACCACCGAGAACGCCGACACCACAGCGGCAGTCGCCCGACCCGAGCCACCAACCCCGCCCCCTGCCCTGGTCCCACCCCCGACGCCGACCCCACTCCCGGCCCCGACCCCACTCCCGACCCCGGTCCCGGTCCCGGTCCCGCACAACCTGCCCCCGCCCACCCACCGTTTCGTCGGCCGACACCGCGAACTAGCCCGCCTGACCACCCTGGCCACGACACCCGGCGGCAGTCGGCTGTGCGTCCTCGACGGACCCCCGGGAATCGGCAAGACCGAGCTGGCGGTCCACTGGGCAGCCCGCGTGCGCGACCTCTTCCCGGACGGCCACCTCTACGTCGACCTACGAGGTTTCCACCCCGCCGAAGCAGCCCTGCACCCCGCCGAATCGGCACTGCACCACGCCGAAGCCGCCGTGGGCCCCGCCGAGGCGTCCCGGTCGATCCTGGGCGCTCTGCACGTGCCGCCGACGTCCGTCCCGACCCACCTCGACGACCGGTTGGCGTTGCTGCGCGAGGTGCTGGACCGGCGGCGGCTGCTGCTGGTCGTGGACAACGTGCGCCGCACCGACCAGGTCCGCCCGTTGCTGTCCACCGCGCGCGGCTGCTTCACGGTGGTGACCTCCCGGCACCGGCTCGACGGCCTGACCGCGCACCACGGTGCCGGACGGGTCCCGGTCGGGCCGCTGCGCCCGGCGGAGTCCGTGCGGCTGCTCGCCGAACACCTGGGCACGCACCGCGTCCGGGCCGAGCACGCCGCCGTCGCCCGCCTGGTGACCGCGTGCGCGGGCCACCCGTTGGCGTTGAGCCTCGTCGCGGCGCGCGCCGCCGATCCGGCCGAGCCGCTGGACGCCGTCGTCCGCGAGCTGGCGGGCCGAGTCGCGTCGCGCCCGGCGGACGTGGGCGACCTGCGCGCGGTGCTGGCGCTGTCCCACGACGACCTGCCGGCCGACCTGCGCCGCGAGTTCCGGACGCTGGCGGTGCACCCCGGCGCGGAATTCGGCGTGGCCGCCGCCGCGGCCATGACCGGCGGGGACACCTTCCGCGCCCGGGAGACGATCCGGGAGCTGGTGCGCTGCCACCTGCTGGGCCGCACGTCCTCGGGCCGGTTCGCCTTCCACGGGCCGACCCGGGTGTTCGCCGCCGAGCGGGCCAGGGCGGCCGACCCGGCGGAGCTGCGCGCGGCCCGCACCGCCCTGCTCAACCACCAGCTCCACGCGGCCGACCGCGCCGACCGGCTGATCGACGGCCACCGCCGCCCGGCGCCGCTGGAGCCGTGCCTGCGCCCGGAGCTGCTGCCGGCGCTGGCCACCCGGGCGGACGCGTTGGCGTGGTTCACCGCCGAGTACGACAACGTCCTGGCCGCCGCGGCGCTGGCCCGGCGGGAGGGCCTGCCCGCCTACACCTGGCAGCTCGCGTGGACGATCCCGGCCTTCGCGCACCTGACCGGGCGGTGGCCGGACTGGGTCCGCGCGCACACCGCCGCCGTCGCCGCGAGCCGCGGCCTGGGCGACCGGTCGGTGGAGGTGCGGTTGCGGCAGTCGCTGGCGCGGGCGCACGCCCACAACGGCGAGCACCGGCGGTCGGTCGAGGGCTACCTGGACGCCCTGGCCACCCTGGAGCAGCTCGGCGACCTCTCGGGCCGCGCCGAGGCGCTCAACGGCCTGGCCGCCGTCCAGCTGCACGCCGGGTCGCCGGACGCGGCCTTCCGCTCGGCCTCCGCCGCCCTGGACCTCCACGCCCGCCCGGAGGTCCGCGACGACCGCGGCGCCGCGAGCAGCCACCACCTGCTGGGCCGCGCGTGCGCGACGCTGGGCCGGCCGACCGAGGCGCGGCACCACCACCTGCTCGCCCGCGGCCTCTACGCGCGCTCGGACGACTCGCACGGGCTGGCCGAGGTCGCCGACGCGATGGCCGGGCTGGAGTCGGCGGCGGGCCGCGTCGGCCGGGCCCGCGCGCACCTGCGCCGCGCGGTGGACCTGCACTTCCGCTCGGGCGACGTCGTCTCGGCCGCGGAGTCCTGCCGCCGGCTGCACGCCCTGCTCGACGCCCGCGACCCGGTCGCCGGGGTGCTGTCCCGGGCGATCGCCGCCTTGGCGGACAGCCGGGAGTCGGAGGCCGCCGCGCTGGTCGCCGTGATCGTCCGGTCCGGTCCTGTCCAGACCTGATCAGCATGTGGACGCGGTGGTCGGGGTGCCGCCGCCGTGGTTGATTCGCCGGTGGACGAACTTCATCGAGGAGGACACCGATGACGACCGACGCGGGAGGACACCGGATGACGACCGACGCGGGAGGGCAGCGATGACGACCGTCGAGGACCTGGAGACCGGGTGGGCCGCGTGGCGCGCCGAGCGCCAGGACGCGTTGCGCGACCCGCACGGGTGGCTGAGCATCACCGCGCTGCACTGGCTGGACGCCACGCCCCGGTCGTTCCCGGGCGTGCCCGGCGAGTGGAGCGCCGACGGGACCGCGGCCCGCCAGGGCGACACCGCGTTCGTGCTGCCCGAGGCCGGTTCGACGCTGGTGGACGGCGCGGACGGGGTGAAGGTCGAGGTCGTCCTGCGCACCGGCCGGTACGGGCTGCGCGTGCGCGACCCGCGCAACCCGGACCTCGCGGCCTACCAGGGGGTGCCGGCGTTCGACTTCGCGCCCGAGTGGGTCGTGGACGCCGACTTCCACGCCCGCGCCGAGCCGATCGTGGTCGGTGCGGCGCGGGACGGGCTGGAGCACCACCTGGAGGCGGTGGGCGTGGCGGAGTTCGCGGTGGCCGGGCAGCCGCAGCGGCTGGTCGTGACGCGCGCCGGCGACCGGGTGCAGGTGCTCTTCCACGACGCCACCAACGGCGACACGACCGCGCCGTGGCGGACGTTGTTCGCGGACCCGCCCCGCGACGGGCGGGTGCGGCTGGACTTCAACCGGGCGCTGAACCTGCCCTCGCACCTGACGCCCTACGGCACCTGCCCGAGGCCGCCGGAGGGCAACGTCGTCACCGTCGCGGTCGAAGCGGGAGAACGCCGGTTCCGGTGACCGGGTGGTCCACCGGACCCCCCACGTCCACGCCCCGCCACAACGCGCGCCGAGCCGAGAGGTCCACCTCCGGACCCCAGTGGCGCACGCCGGTCCAGCCGGGGTCGCCGGTGCGGCAGAAGTCCACCCACGCGCGCAGCATGCGGGCGGACAGTTCGTGCTCGGCGGGTCCGGGCGGGCCGCCGATGAGGAAGTCCGCGCCGGTCAGGTTGCCGAAGCAGAACGGGACGTCGGCGGTGTGCCAGCCGGGCGCGCGGGTGAAGCGGGCCAGGTGGGCGCGGCCGTGGGCCTCGGCGAGGCGGGTGGTGGGTTCGCTGAAGACGTTGTCGCCCATCAGTTCCACGTACGCGTCGGCGATCGTCGGGAACAACGCGCGGTAGCCGTCGAGGACGTGCGCGGGCAGTCCGTGCGCGCGTCCGAAGCGGGCGTACTCGTCGTCGGTGCGCACCGGGGCGAGGGTGCCGACGCGTTCGAACAGGCGGTACTCGGAGGTGGTGTGGCAGAACAGGGCGTCCACGTGCGGCGGCGGCACGGGCAGGCGGTCGGCGACCGGTCCGAACAGGACCGGGTCGTAGCCCAGCGGGCCGCACTCCTGCGCGGCGATCAACGCGTCGGCGGAGGCCACCGCGGACTCGGGGGTGGTGGGGTCGATCCACTCCGCGACGCGGCGGGCGAAGTCCTCGGTGTAGCACCGGCCGGGGACGCTGTGCGCGATCACCCGGCGGACGGGCGCGGCGGCGACGAGGAACAGCGCCGAGCCCGCGCCGGCCGACTGCCCGGCGACGGTGATGTCGCCCGGGTCGCCGCCGAAGGCCGCGATCTCGTCGCGCACCCAGTCCAACGCGGCCCGCTGGTCGAGCAGGCCGCGGTTGGCCGGGTGGCCCTCGACGTGGCCGAAGCCCTCGAACCCCAGGCGGTAGTTGCAGGTCACGACGACGAGCCCGGCGCGGGCCAGGGCCGTGCCGTCGTAGTCGGGCTGGGCGGAGGAGCCGAACGTGTAGGCGCCGCCGTGCAGGTAGAGCAGGACCGGGTGGCTGTCACCGTGCCGGGGCGCCCACACGTTGAGGGTCAGGACGTCCTCGTCGCCGGGCCGCCAGACCGGCGCGCCGGGCAGTTCGGCGGACTGGGGCGGGATCGGGCCGAACTCCCGGCAGTCGCCGGAGTGCCCGGCGCGGACCGGCGCGGCGAACCGGCGTGGACCGAAGGGCGGTTCGGCGTACCGGATGCCGAGGAAGGCGTCGACGGCGGGATCGACCGCCAGGCCCCGAAAACGTCCACGTGTGCTCATCGGCGACCACTCTGCCACGATGGGCGATCCGCTGATGGGACGACAGGACGCCGCCGCGGCGCTGCGGCTGGTGGCGGAGGCGGCCGGCCCCTACCTCGACGCGCTGCCGACCCTGCCCGTGCGCGACGCGGCCCACGCGCACCTGTTGCGGGACCTGGACGGTCCGCTGCCCGAGGACGGCGAGGGCGCGCCGGCGGCCGTGGCGGAGCTGCTGCGGATCGGGACGCGCGCGGCCACGCACTCGTCCGGGCCGCGGTTCTTCCACTTCGTGGTGGGCGGCTCGACGCCGGCGGCGCAGGCCGGGGACTGGGTGACCGCGCGGCTGGACCAGGTGGGCGGGCTGTGGCCGGCCTCGCCGCTGGCCGCGCGGGCGGAGACGGTGGTGCTGCGGTGGCTGCGCGAACTGGTGGGGCTGCCGGAGACCTTCGGCGGGGTGCTGACGCCGAGCGCGACGTTCGCGAACCTGACCGGGCCGGTGGCGCACGACCGAGGCGGACGTGGACCTGCTGGTGTCGGTGGTCCGCGAGATCGGCGCCCGGCTGGCCGGTCAGTAGCATCGCGGACGTGCGCAACGCGATCACCGATGTGCCCGGCGTGCTGGTCGGCCACGCCACCCGCGTCGGCGACGGCGCGTTGACCGGCACGACGGCCGTGCTGTTCCCGCCCGGGACGCTGTCCACTGTGGACGTGCGCGGCGGCGCGCCGGCGACCCGGGACACGGCGGCGCTGGACGCCCGTCACGGCGGCCGTGCGGTGCGGTGCGTGGTGTTGACCGGGGGCAGCGCGTACGGGTTGGCGGCGGCGGACGGCGCGGCCCGCGAGGTCGGCTCGTTCGTGCCGGCGGCGGCGCTGTACGACCTGGGCCGGGGCGGGGTGTTCGACACCTACCCGACGCCGGGGTTCGGCGCGGAGGCCGTGCGCGCGGCGGGCGTGGACGTGCCGCAGGGCAACGTGGGCGCCGGGGCGGGCGCGATGAACGCCGCGTTGAAGGGTGGTCTGGGCACGGCGAGCGTCGAGTTGGGCGGCGGCGTGGTCGTGGGCGCGGTGGCGGCTTTGAACGCGGCCGGTTCGGGCGTGGACTTGCGGACGGGTCTGCCGCTGGCCCACGGTTCGGGCCTGCCGGACGAGTTCCCGCCGCCCGGCGGCGACGACTTGTCGCGGCCGATGCCGAGCGTGGTGAACCCGTTCAACACGGTGATCGGTGTCGTGGCGACGAACGCGCGTGTTCCGGCGCTGTACGCGGTGGCCGCGGCCGGCCAGGACGGCTTGGCCCTGGCCGTGGACCCGGCGCACGGCATGGTGGACGGCGACACGGTCTTCGCGGCGTCCACGGGAACGCACGACGCGCCGGTCGAGGAGGTCCTGGAGGCGGCGCGACACGCGTTCGCGCGGGCGTTGGTGCACGGCTTGCTGGCGGCGGAGTCCGTGACGACCCCGTGGGGCCACCTGACGGCGTACCGGGAGCAGTACCCGCTCACGGCGGCGGGTTATCGAAGGGGGACGCGCTGATGCACGCGATGCACTACGAGATCACTCTGCCCGCTGATTACGACATGTCGGTGATCCACAAGCGGGTGGCGACGAAGGGTTCGGCCCTGGACGCGTGGCCGGGGCTGGCGTGCAAGGCGTACCTGGTGCGGGAGCGGGGTGTGGACGGGTCGCCGGTGAACCAGTACGCGCCGTTCTACCTGTGGCGCACGGTCGAGGGGATGAACACGTTCCTGTGGGGTCCGGGTTTCGCCGGGCTGAGCCGAGACTTCGGGCGACCGGTGGTGCGGCAGTGGACGGGGTTGGCTTTCGAGGCGTTCGACCTCGGTGCCGTGCCGCGGTCGGCGACCAAGCGGACCTGGCACGTGCCGGCGGACGCCGACCCGGTGGCGGCGATCGAGGAGGCTTTGGAGGGGTTGAAGCGTCTGGAGGGTGGAGCGCACTCGACCGCGCTGGTGGTGGACACGCGGGGGTGGGAGCTCGTGCAGTTCACGTTGTGGGTGGACGAGGTGCCGGCGGAAGCCGAGGGACAGCGCTACCGGGTGCACCACTTGTCCCGGCCGGAGTTGGGTGAGCTGCCTACCGGGCGACTCTGGTAGCCCGGGATTGTCGGTACCCCGTGAGACCATGGAGACGGGGGCCGGAGGCCGGCCGTTCGCGCGCAGCGCCTCGCGCGCAGCGCCTCGCGCGCAGCGCCTCGCGCGCAGCGCGGGGTTTTGGCTTTGCGGCTTTGCGGCTTTTGCGGTTCCGCCGGAGGCGGTCGCGCGGAGCGCGTCGCGCGCAGCGCGGGGCTTTTGGGCTTGTGCGGCTTTTGCGGCTTTTGGGCTTGTGCGGCTTTTGGGCTTGTGCGGCTTTGCGGCTTTTGCGGGGTCGGCCGTGGTGGGGGTGGGCGGGTGGACGCATCGGTGACACGGCCCTCTTGGCTCCCAGCGGACTCGGCAGCGTGACAGGGGCTATCCCACCTGAGCCTCCACCCACCCACCCCCTCCCAGGCCACCCAGCAAAAGCCCCAAAAGCCCCGGCTGCGCCGAAAAGCCCCCGGCTGCGCCGAAAAGCGCCGGCTGCGCCGGCAAACCCGCCCGGCTGCTCGCACCCGCCGCCAGAACGCCCGCCGTCACCCCCGCTGGGGCAACCACCCATGTGCCGCCTGCCGAGCGCGCTGCGCGAAGGGCGTCGCGATGTAGTCCTCCAGCCCGAGCACGCCACCCGTCGTCCGGTCCAGCTCCCGCGCGAACCCGACGATCCCCCGGTCCACCCGGTCCATCAGCCACGCCAGCAGCACCACGACCACGTCCGCCAGCACACCCACCTGGAACGGCATCTCGTCCCGGTTGCCCGCGGTCACCGCGTGGGCGAAGTCCGTCATCCCCCGCTCGGTCAACTCCCGCGGCCCGACCTCGATCGCGCGCTTCATCGAATCGACCACCAGCGGCACCACGGCGGCCCACGTCGGCTGCTCGGCCGTCTCGCAGATCAACCCACCGCACAGCGCGGTCGTCCACAGCGCCCCCGGGTCGTTCGCGCGCACCGCGCCCACCGCGAGGTTCGGCAGCAGTGCCGCGCCCTCGGCCCACAAGCCCTTGGCCACCAGCAGTTCCACCGCGTGTCTGTAGTGGTCCAACGCCTTGGCGTGCTCGCCGCGCAGGGTCAGCACCTGGCCCAGCTCGTCGTGGCACGTGGCGATCTCCGCCGGCACCGCCCGGCGCTCGGCCAGCGCCAGGCCGACCGTGGCGTAGTGCCGCGCGGTTTCCCACTCGCCCAGGTCGCGGTGGCACGCGCCCAGTTCGCGCACGGCCGTCAGCTCCGCCGCGTCGTCGTGCTCGGCGCGGAACAACTCCACCGCCTGGACGCCCGCCTCGATCGCCGCGGCCACGTCGCCGGCGCGGCGCCTGCGGACGCACTCCTCCAGCTTGAACCCGGCCTGCCTGCGCCGGTCGTCCAGCTCCACGGCCACCTCGTGGCCCTCGACGGCGTAGCGCAGCGCCGTCTCGTGGTCTTCGCCGCTCAGTCCACCCAGCACGTCGATCGCCTCCACCAGCCGCGTCCGACTGCCCCGGGCCCGGAACACGTCGTGCGCCTCCAGCGCGGCCCGCCGCGCGTCCTCCGGTCGGTCCGCGCGCACCAGCAGGCGCGCCATGCGCAGCAACACGTCCGCCCGGTCTTCGCACGCGTCGCCCCCCTCCACACACTTCTCGAAGTCCGCGAGCGCCGCGTCGTATTCCCCGCGCTGCTCGTGGACCCGGCCGGTCAGCTCGTGGCGGCGGGCGCGGCGGGGTGCGGACTCGGGTTCGGGCAGGTCCAGTTCGGCCAGGGCGGTGTCGACGCGGTCGGCCAGGGCCGGGTCGCCGGTCAGCGCCAGTTCGTCGAGCAGGACGTCCACGAAGGACGGCACGTCGGCGGCCCCGCGCTGTTCGGCGGTGCGGCGCAGCGCGGTGATCTCGCGGCGTAGCACGGTGGCCAGCGGGGCTGGGCACGTGCGGGCGAAGCGGCCGAGCAGTTCGGCTTCGGCCAGGGCCGCCTCGCCGTCGGTGGTGGACCGGTCGCGCCACTCGTCCAGGCGGCCGTTGACCGTGCCCAGGTACAGGTAGCAACGCTCGATGCCGCCGGGGGTGCCGGTGTTGACGATGGCGTTCGCGGCCGGGGCTTCCTCCGCGGTCAGGCGGTGCACGACGGTCGCGGCGAAGCTGGTCGCCAGGCCCGGCGGGACGGTCCACAGCGTGCCGATGTACCCGCGCGCGCCGGCGCGGACGAACTCGCGGCCGACCTCGGTCCACGGGCGGCGGGAGTTGTTGACCACGATCGGGCGGTGGCCCAGGCGGGGGACGTCGGTGAGCGGTTCGTCGCCCAGCACGATCCCGTCGTCGTCGCCGTGGGTGTTGAAGAAGACCAGCTCGACGGGCAGGTCCCGGGCGAGGGCGGCCAGGGCCGCCGGCGAGGCGTCCGCGCCGGACAGGACGAGCGGGTGGGTGAAGTGGCCGACCCCGTCGGTGGGCGCGGGCGGCGCGGCGGTGTCGAACACCAGGCTGAACGCGCCGGGTTCGCGGGCGGCGCCCTCCCCGTACAGCTCGGTCAGCACGACCAGGGTGGGGTCGGCGACCACGTGGCCGATGGGTTTGCGGGTCCAGTTGGCGTCGTCGGTGCGGACGAACGAGTAGGGCAGGCCGGTGGTGAACGCGGTCAGCCGCCGGTCGCCGACCGCCTCGACCACCTCGGCCGGGACCTGCGCGGTGACGACGGCCTCCAGCGCGGCGAACGGGTCGTGGTCGCCGGCGGACAGGTAGCGCCACAGGGCTTCGACGAACCCGATGCCCTTGACGGCGTCCCCTATGGCGCGGGCGGCGGCGGTGACCCGGCCCTGTTCCTCGGCGATGACGCGGTGGACGTCGGTCAGGTCGGGGACGGGCGCGGTGACCAGCGCCGCTCCCCGGTGGTGGGCGTACTGGGCGGCGACCAGGGCGTGGGCGGTGCCGGTGTCCTCGACCAGGACGGCCTCGTCGGTGTCGAGGTCGGGCTCGGGCGGGGTCGGCGCGCCGGCGACGATCCGCAGCGGCCGTCCCTGGTGCAACGCCGCGCGCAGGGCTCGGACCTCGGTGCCCGGCGGCGCTTCCAGCGGGTCGGGTTCGCCGCCGCGCAACGCGCGCCAGGCGGCGTCCGGGTCCCCCGTCGGCTCCAGCCGGACGATGTCGAGGCCCTCCAGGAAGCTGTCGTCGCACAGCACGACCGCACGCCGGACACCGGTCCTGCCGAGCAGCTCCCGGAGCCGCTCCCGCTCGTCCCCCTCGACCACGACCAGCGGCGCGAAGCCGGGCAGGCAGGACAGCACGACCGCCGCCGCGCCGGTCTGGTCCGGGCGGCAGACGACGGCGGTGTCCGCGACGCCGTAGACCGGTGCGCTGGTCACGGTGACGTGCAGTTCGGACTCGCCCGCCGGGAGGGCCACGCGGACGCCGTCGTCCAGCGTCGTGCACGGCGACGAGCCGCTGACGTGCAGCGAGACGTGGTCGGACAGGGCGAACCGCACACCGTCGGTGGTCTCGGTGCCGGGCGCGTCGACCTTCAGCCGCCACTCGGCGGGGGCGGGCAGGTCGAAGCGCTGCCTGAGCACGGTGCGCAGGTGGCCGTCCCGGTGCTCGTCGACCAGGAGGTCCCGCGCGCCGGCCTCGGCGGTGAGGTGCTCGCTGACCGGCAGCGGCGGCTTGCGGTGCACGTCGAGCAGGACGGCGCGCAGCAGCCCCGCCTCGAAGCGGAACCGGATTCCGTGCGGGGCACCGAGGTCCACTGGCTCACAACCCTTGCAGCGACGAGTCCACCGGATAGTGGTGGCGCGCAGAAACTACGCCACCGGAGCGCTCCACCTGTAGGACATCCCGCAGGTCAATGAGGTTGTTACACACCGTGCCACGTGGATCACACCGCACGGCGGCGAGACGCCGCTTTCGTCCGGATGCGGCTCAGGTGCCGGGGTGCTCCGAGCGGGCCGCCGGCATCCACGGCACCCTGCGGTGCCGGCCCGCGACCTGGACCTGGTCGCGGCCCAGGCGCTTGGCCTCGTAGAGCGCCGCGTCGGCGGCGGCGAGCAGGCCCTCCAGCGTGTCCTCCGCGACCGACGGCCACACCGCGATGCCGATGCTCACCGTCAGCCCGTCGACCCGGCCGCCCTCGGCGTCGTCGGCCGCCACCTGGTGCACCTGCCGCCGGATCCGCTCCGCGATCGCCTCCGCCTCACCCGGCTCCACCCCCGGCAGCAGCACGGCGAACTCCTCGCCCCCGAACCGCCCGACGGCGTCGCCCCGCCGCACGGCCCCGTTCAACGCCATCGCGATCCGCCGCAGCACGGCGTCACCGATCTGGTGACCGTGCGTGTCGTTGATGTCCTTGAAGTGGTCCACGTCGATCATGAACAGCCCGACCGTCGCCCCGGCCGGCCGACGGCGCGTCCGGTCCAGTTCCAGCGACGCCTGCAGGTGCCACGCCTCCGCGTTGAGCAACCCCGTCTTGGCGTCGGTGCGCGCGGCCAGCTCCAGCTGGTGGATCAGGACGGTGCGGTGCAGGGCGACGGCGGCCACGACCATCGGCAGCGCGAAGCCCGGCCACCACGCGACCGCCAGCGCCACGAACACGCCCATCGCGAGCTGTCCGGCCTCCAGCAGGTTGTCCGAGGCGCTGCCGACGGCGTCGCGCACGGACCGCGGCCGGACCGTCAACAGGATCACGATCGCCACCAGGGCCGTGTTGACCAGCCACTGCGCCGTGCCCGCGCCGACCAGCCCAACCAGGTCCAGCCAGCCGGATGGCCGTCCCCCGGCCAGGTGCTCGCGCAGGCCGGTCGCGCCTGCCACCGTGCCCGCGGCCAGCGTGGCGAGAACCATCATGGAGGTGGTGAACACGTTCCGGTGCGGTGGCCGGGACGCGTCCCAGCGCCCCACCACCCACCAGCGGTGCGCGTACATGAGCACGACCAGCGCCACCGCGAGCGAGGGCGGCAGCACCAGGGCGCCGGCCAGCATCCAGATGCTGCACAGGTCGACGTGCGGCAGGTGGCTGTGGTCCCGTCGGATGCGCTCGATCCAGCGCGAGCAGTGCAGGTGCAGCGCGGCGCACCCGGCCAGCACGCCGAACACCGGCCACGCGCCCGCCGGGACCGGCCACGCCGTGGTCGCCGCGATCGCGACCAGTGCGAGCAGATCCACCGACAGCACGTACACCAGGGCCTGCCGGGGCAGGGACCATAGTGACCAGCGTCGATCGCCCGACGACGCTGACCGCACTGTGCCCATGGTTCCTCGCGACCGTCTAACTCGGACTGTGAACGCGTCCGAACGGACCGTCACAGTAATTGTGACCTGCGCCGATGTCAGCCGCTAGCGGGGTGACGCGACCCACAGGAGGTGACTGCGGTGCGCGACAAGATCTGGTGACGCCCCCTGCCCGCCACAGCGCCGCGCTCGTGAGGGAGGTGGGTCATGCGCGACAAGATCTGGTGAAGTCGACGGCGACGGGTGCGGGCGCCGCGTCCGCCGCGGCCCCGCTCACCGCCGAAC
Source organism: Saccharothrix sp. NPDC042600 (assembly GCF_040647305.1). Classification (NCBI taxonomy): domain Bacteria; kingdom Bacillati; phylum Actinomycetota; class Actinomycetes; order Pseudonocardiales; family Pseudonocardiaceae; genus Saccharothrix; species Saccharothrix sp. NPDC042600. The sequence continues at coordinate 13,965 of NZ_JBEZBW010000134.1, forward strand.
CAGCCACAGGCCCGCCACCCCGGCCCCGACACCGGCGACGACCAGTGCCGTCCCGACTTCGGCGGACTCGGCCACCACGCCCGCGACCAGCGCACCCACCGGAGCCGAACCCCACACGGTCGTGCGAATCGCGGCGTTCACCCGGCCGTGCAGCGGGGCCGGCGTGAGCCGGTACCGGACCGGCACCTGGAGCACGTGGTAGACCTGCACGCCGAACCACATCAAGGCGATGCTCAACGGGTGCACCACCACACCCGCGGCCCCGGCCCCGGCCACAGCGATCACGACCGGCATCGCAGATTCACCCATTCGTGGAGCCACCAGCGCCCCCGCGATCCCTCCGAGCGCCCCCACGGCCAACACCACGCCGATGCGCCCCGGTGACAGCCCTTCCCGCGCCAGGTGAAGCGGGAGCAACGCGAGGAATGCACTCACCCAGAACATCAGGGTCGCGGTGCACAGCGTGACCCGCCGCAACAACGGCTGCCCGAACACCAGCCGCACCCCGGCGAACACTCCCCCACGCCGCTCGACGACCCCACGAACCCGGATGCCGGCGAGCGTCGCGCCGGAGACCACGAAACTCAAGGCATCGGCCAACAGCGCGACCGGCGCGCCGAACACCCCGACCAGCCACCCGGCGAGGGCGGGCCCGGCGACCTGAGCGGTGGACTGGCTGGTCTCGAACGCCCCCTGCGCCCGGGTCAACCGGTCCGCCGGCACGACCAGCGGAACCAGGGCCAACGTGCCGATGTCCCCCACCACCGCGAACGCGCCCGCCACCACCGCGACCAGGCACAGCAGCGGAACGGACAGCACACCGAGGCCATCGGCGAGCGGAACGGCACCGAGGACGGCAGCCTGACCAAGCGCACAGGAGACCAGCAGGAGCCGCCGGGGCAGGCGATCGACCCACACCCCGGCCGGCAGACCAAGGACCAGGTAGGGCGCACGGGCACAAGCGGCGAGCACCCCCATCTCCCAGGCGGTCGCCCCCAACGTGAGGGCGGCGACCAGCGGCAGGGCCAACGCCGTGACCTGCGAGCCGACCAACGACACCGACTGCCCGGACCACAGCAGCAGGAACGCCCGATCTCGCCACACAGGGATCAGCCGTCGCCGGGCAGCGCACCACCGGACACCCGCGCCCAGGCGGCCGCGACGACCAGCGCCGCGATCACGCCCACGCCACCGGCCAAGGCGATCGCACCACCCGCGGAACCCAGTGCCCCCGCCAAGACGCCTCCACCGGCGACCCCCACGCCCTGCGCCGCCACCAGCCCGCTCCGGGCGAACCCGAGAGCCTGCCCCCGCTGGGCGTCGGGCACCAGCCGCACGAACGTCGCACCGGCCGTCACCTGGTAAGCGCTGAACACCCCGCTCAACGCCAACAAAGCCACCGCCCCGACCAGGCCGGGCTCGAACCAGTACGCCACCAGCGGCAACGCCGTCGCCACCGCCAACAACCCCAACACCCGCACCCGCCGGGCCGTCGGCACGAACCGCAGCAGCACCGTGCCCAGCACCATCCCGGCCGGGTCGGCCGCCAGCAGCAGGCCCACGCCCGCCGCGCCCACCCCGACCTCCGCCGAGAACGGCGCGGCCAGGCCCTCGGGCACCACCGTGAACAGCGCCAACCACCCCAGCGCCACCAGCACCCGCAGCCGCCGGTCCCGCCACACCAGCACCGCGCCGGCGCGGATGCGCACCCCGGTCCGCGCCACCGCCCCCGCCGCCGGACGCGCCCGCAGCCCCAGCCGCAGCAGCACGGCCGACGCCGCGAAGGTCAGGGCGTCGGCGACCAGCGCCCCGGACGTCCCCAGCCACGCCACCACCACGCCACCACCCGCGAACCCGAGCAGCAGCCCCGCCTGGTGGGTGATCAGGTGCACCGACTGCCCCGCCTCGTACCGGTCGCCCAGCACGGTCGGCAGCAGCGCGCCCTGGGCGGCGGCGAACGGCGGCTCGGCCAGTTGCGCCACCACCAACAGGGCCGCGACCAGCGGCAACGGCACGCCGGGCACGGCCATCACGGCCAGCAGGACCGCGCGCACCAGGTCGGCGGCGACCATCACGGTCCGGCGCGGGAACCGGTCGGCCAGGCCCGAGAGCAGCACGCCCGACACGAGAGCGGGCAGCATGGTCAACGCGTAGGTCAGCGCGGTCCAGGCGGCCGACCCGGTGCGTTGGAACACCAGCACCGACAGCGCAACGCGGGCCAACTGGTCGCCGACGGTCGACAGGGCCGCCGCGCACCACAGCACCCGGAACTCGGGCACCGCGAACGCCGCCCGGAACCCCGTCCCCATGCTCCTCCGATGAGTTTCCGCGGCCGGTCCGGTCATACGTGGTGCGGCGTGCGTCCCGGCACGTCACCGTACAACCCAGGAGGACGGCGATGAGCGAGGTCTCGACGATGACGGTTGACGTGGACTTCACCCGCGGGGTCGAGCAGCACCGGCACGAACTGAGGGTGCACTGCTACCGGCTGCTCGGCTCGTTCGACGAGGCGGAGGACCTGGTGCAGGAGACGTTCCTGCGGGCGTGGCGCGGCCGGGACACGTTCGAGGGGCGCTCGTCGTTGCGGGCGTGGCTGTACCGGATCGCGACGAACGCGTGCCTCGACGCGATCGCCCGCCGCCCCGCGCCCGCGCCCACCGACCCCCGGACGGTCGAGGTGCCGTGGATCCAGCCCTACCCCGACGCCCTGCTCGACCAGGCGGCGGGCCCGGACGCGGAGGCCGTCGCCCGCGAGACGATCGAGCTGGCGTACCTGGTCGCGCTGCAACACCTGCCCGCCAAGCAACGCGCGGTGCTGGTGCTGCGCGACGTCCTGGGCTGGCCCGCCACTGAGACCGCCGCCCTGCTGGACGACACCGTGCCCGCGGTGAACAGCGCCCTGCAACGCGCCCGCGGCACGCTGCGCAAGCACCTGCCCGAGCGGCGCGCGGAGTGGAGCGCCGAGGCGTCGGCCCGGGAGAAGGCCGTGCTGCGACGGTTCGTGGCGGCCACCGAGAGCTGCGACCCGGCGGCGCTGGCGGCGGTGCTGCGCGAGGACGCCGTGTGGTCGATGCCCCCGCAGCCGGAGCTGTACCGCGGTCGGGACGCGCTGATCGAGCTGTGGACGCCGGTCATGGTCGGCCCGGAGGCGTTCGGCGAGTGGCGCGCCATCCCGGTGTGGGCGAACCGGCAGCCGGCCGTGGCCGGGTACGCCAAGCGCCCCGGCCGGGACGTCTACGAGCCCGTGGCCCTGGACGTGCTGCGGGTCGAGGACGGCGTGATCACCGAGGTCACCACGTTCCAGTCCGCGGTGTTCGCGTGGTTCGACCTGCCGGCGACCCTCTGATGTTCCGCTCGCGGGTGGTCACGGTCGCCGGCACCCGCCCGTTCGACCCGGACGAGTGGCGCGACGCCCTGGTGGTCGTGACCGCCGGCGAGGTGGAACTGGAGGGCGCCGGCGGCACCCGGCGGGCGTTCGGCCGCGGGGCCGTCCTGGTGCTCGACGGCCTGGGCCTGCGGGCCCTGCACCAGCACGGACCGGAACCCGCCGTGCTGGTGGCGGTCGTGCGGACGACTACCGTCACCCCGTGCTGAGGATCCGGATCGACGGCCGACCCCCGACCACCGACCAGTTGGCCGTGGGCCTGCTGGCCAACTACGGCCACTTCACCGCGATGCAGGTCCGAGCCCACCGCGTCCAGGGCCTGGACCTGCACCTCAGCCGCCTGAACTCCCAACACCAGGAGCTTTACGACACGACCCTGGACACCACAGCGATCCCCGCCCTCATCAAAGACACCCTGGGCGACGAGCAGGACGCGGCCGTCCGCGTGATCGCCTTCGGCCCGGAGAACCCGGAACTCATGGTCGTGGCCCGCCCACCGGCCCCACGCCCGACCACGCCCCAGCGCCTGATGTCGGTCGAGTACCAACGCCCCCTGCCCCACGTGAAGCACATCGGCGGCTTCGGCCAACTCCTGCACGGCAATCGCGCCCAGGCGGCCGGTTACGACGACGCCCTCCTGACCACCCACGACGGCCGCGTCATCGAGGGCGCGATCGCCAACATCGCCTTCTTCACCCGATCCGGCGACATCGTCTGGCCGGACGCGGCCTGGCTGCACGGCATCTCCATGCAGTTGCTGGAACAGGCCCTGCCCTCCACCCGAGCCGTGGTCCACCTGGCGGACCTGGCCGACTTCCAGGGCGCGTTCCTCTGCAACTCCATCGGCGTGACCCCGGTGACCGGCATCGACACCGTCACCTACGACATCGACGAGCCCGCCCTGGCCCGCGTCCGAGCCGCCCTCGACGCGGTCCCCTGGGACGACCTGGACTGAGTAGAAGCCCCGATTGCCTCCCGCCAGGCACCACGACAGGCTGACCGGGTGATCGACTTACCACCCCGGCGCACCTGGCCACCCCTAGCCGTGCAGATAGTCGGCGTGTGGGTGGCCGCGCTGGTCGGCTTCATAGGCACCGGCTGGCTGACCGTGCTCGGCTTCGTCCTCCGCAGCCCAGGCCTGGTAGCCGTCTCCCTGCTGGGCCCGCTCGTGATGTTCTTCCTGGTAGGCAGCCTGAGCCAACCCGCGGGCCTGCTGACCCGCCGACTCCTCCCCAGAGCAGCGTGGGCCCTGGCGGTCACCACGCTGGGCACCCTGGGCGCGGTTTTCTACATGTCGGTCCTGGAATCCTCGGAACCCGCCAAGCCACCCACCTGGCTGGCAACCCTGGGCGTAGGCCTCCCCTACGCCTTGATCACCGCCGCCCTGGTACGCCCGCTGGCGATACGCCTGACCTCGCTGGCCACAACCGCCGCCGCGATAGCCCTGGGCATCCACCTACCCACCACCCTGCCCCAAGACGACGCGCGATCCCGAATAGAAAACGCAAAACTCCCCGGCAACGTCCTCCTGCTGGCCACCCCGAACGCCTACGACTTCCCCACCCTGACCCGCAAGGACAACGAGGCAACCCTCGACTACCGCCCCACCGGCAAGGACCACCCGCTGTCCCCCTGGCCACAACTCACCATCCGCCAGGTCTCCCCACCCCAACCCGGCGACGTCCAGGAAGACACCCTGACCTACCGAACCTGGACACGCCACCACGTCTACCTGAGAAGAGACCACGGCGTGGAAATAGCGGCAACAGTCCCAGACGACGTCCCAAAAGAAGCAGTACAAACCTTCATCCTCTCCGTCCGCCCGGCAACAGACGAAGAGACAATGCGCCTACTCCCCCGCGACCCAACCAGAAAAAACCGAGACGTCCTGCAACACTTCACCCAAACCCTGAACCACCTAACCCCTTAAGCGCCGCAGGCGCGCGCTCTTCAACGGGCTGCCAAGCCACAGGAAGGGCCTCGGTTCGTTCCCCGTACGGCCTGGGCGCAGCCCAACCACGCTTTGGGGTTCTTGGCAACCAGCTT
>NZ_JBEZBW010000135.1:0-19055 GCF_040647305.1 Saccharothrix sp. NPDC042600
GTTCCCCACCGCATGACCTGGCGGAGCCAACCACAGATTTCCCCGGGTGCCGCTAAAACTTTTGCTCGTTCCTCGCAAAACTTTCGGCGGCACCCAGGGAAATCTGTGGTAGCCCTTCGGGCAGGTCATACGGTGGGGAACACGAAGGCCCCTTGTGGCTGGGAGCCCAAACCAAAAGCACGCCGCTGCGCGGCGGGCGCCGCGCTTCGCGCGAGCGTCAAACTGCCGGCGGCGGAGGCCGTATGGGGGGTGTCGGCTAGAGCCCGAACGCCTTCAACGCCTCGCGGTTGAACGCCGGCAGGTCGTCCGGCTTCCGGCTGGTCACCAGGTCCCACCCGTTCATGTGGCAGACCTGGACCTCCAGGTCGTCCCACTGCCCGCCCGCGTTGCGGATGTCCGTGGCCAGGCTGGGGAACGACGTGAGCATCTTCCCCCGCACCACGTCCGCCTCGACCAGCAGCCACGGCCCGTGGCAGATCGCCGCGATCGGCTTGCCCGCCGCGACGTGCGCCTGGACGAACCGGACCGCGTCGCGGTCCATCCGCAGGAAGTCCGCGTTCGCGACGCCGCCCGGGATCACGATCCCGTCGTAGTCGGCGGGGTCGGCGTGGGCGAACGGCACGTCCACCTCGAACTCGTCGGCCGGGGTGAGGTGCTCGAAGGCCCTCACCTTGCCGAGTTTCGGCGCGAGCAGCCTGGGGACCGCGCCCGCCTTCTCGACGTGGGCCCACGGATCGGTCAACTCGACCTGCTCGATGCCCTCCGTGTCGACCAGGAATGCGATCTTCTTCTGTTCGGCCATGCCGTTCGGCTACCCGTGCAGGAAGTCGACCAACCACGTGCGGACGTCGGCGCGGTGCGTCAGCCACGACGGGACCAGTTCCAGTCGCCCGTTCGGGAACGCGGCGGCCGTGTCCTTCGCGATGTTCTCCGGGTGCAACGGGTCCTCCGTCGCGCCCACGACCAGCACCGGGATCCGCACGTTCTCCAACACCGACCGGTCGGCGACGGCGACCTCCCCGGGCAGTTCGGCCAGGGCGTCGTCCAGGCGGGTGAAAGCCTGCCGACGCTCGGCCTGGTACTCAGGCGGACCGCCGATCACGGTGATCGCGAATTCGCGGGCCAGCAGCCGGCGTGGCTCGTCCAGGACGGCGGGGAGCAGCAGCGCGACCCTGTCGAACGCGTCCGGTTCCTCAGCCAGCAGTGCGATCAGCGCGGCCGAGGTGAGGGAGACACCGACGGCTTGCGTGGCGCCGGTCTCGCGGGCCACGGACTTCAGGTCGGCCGCGATGCGCCGGTAGTCCCAATAACCCGGCGGGGCGTCGGGGGCGTCGCCGTGCGACGGCAGGGTGACCACGACCTTCGTGCCGCGCAGGCCGGTCGTGGGCAGGCGCGCCTCACCGGGGGTCGCGCCGAGGCCGTGGCCGACGAGGGTGACCGGGGCGCCGGACCCGAAGGTCCGGTACGTCACCACCGCGGGCCGCGCTGGACCTCGATCAGGCGGGGCCGCACGTCCACCAGGTAGACGATCACCGCCACCAGCCCGGCGAGCCAGAACATCAGCCCGGGGCCGGCGAGGCTGAACAGCAGCAGCGCGAACGTGCCGCCGCCGGTGATGCCCAGCCAGGCGGGTTTGGTGAGCCGTTCCGCCGCGGTGAAGGCGTCCGCCCGCTGCGACAAGGCGTGCGCGAACGCGAAAACACCCGTGATCAGCCCGGCGTAGTACGCCAGGAACATGACCCAGACGTCGAGCAGCGACAGGTCCAGGGGCGGGATGGGGAACAACACGACTCCCAGGCTACGTGCTGCGCGGCGGCGGCGTACAGCCGAAACGGGGCGTCCCCTGCGGAACGCCCCGTGACCTCGGGTCTTACTTGGCGGTGCCGGGCTTCTTCGGCGTGGTGGCGCGGGTGGTCGCCGGCTTGCGGGCCGGCTGGGTGCGCGCGGCGGCGGTGCGGTTCGCGGCCTTGCGGGTGGTGCTGCGGACCTCGTGGGCCACGTCGCCGCCGACCTCCACGACCGCCTCGGCGAGCTTCTCGCTGGCGTCGTCCACGTCGCTGGCGACCTTCTCGCCGACCGACCGGGTGCGGCGGGTGACCTTGCCGAGCACGTCGTCGGCCAGTTCGCGGGCCTCGGTCGCGGCGGCGCCGGTGCGCTTCTGCGCGGTCTCGACGGCCTCCTCCACCTGGTGCAGGGCCTTCTGGACCTGCGGCTGCGACTTCAGCTTGTCCAGCGCCTCCTGGCCGTGCTCGGCCAGGAACTGGTACAGGTTGAGCGCGGACTGGGTGTAGGCGTCGACGACCTTGCGCAGCTCGGCCGGGTCGAACTTCTCCTTCAGGCCGGTGAAGTCGGTCGACTCGGCGGCGTTCTTGCCCGCCTCGACGCGCTCCTTGGCCTTGTTCAGCGCCTCGATGACGGCCTTCGCGGCCAGGTCACCGGCGCCCAGCGCGGCCAGCAGCGGCGTCCGGGCGGCGGCCACGGCCTGCTCGCCGGCCTTGCGCAGTTCCTCGGTGGTGGGCAGGTTCGGCATGGAGATCACTCACTCCTCGGTGTGGTCTGTGTTCTTCGCGGCGTTCTCCCGCCGGAACGACTCGTAGACGTCGAGCAGCACCTGCTTCTGCCGCTCGGTCAGGTCCGGGGCGGTGACGATGGCGTCGGCCAGCGCGCCGCCCTCGCGCTGTTCCAGGATCCCGGCCTCGACGTACAGCGCCTCCGCCGAGATCCGCAGCCCTTTGGCGATCTGCTGGAGGATCTCCGCGCTCGGCTTGCGCAGGCCCCGCTCGATCTGGCTGAGGTAAGGGTTGGACACCCCGGCGAGCTTCGCCAGTTGGCGCAACGAGATCTTGGCGGTGTTGCGCTGCTGGCGGATGTACTCGCCGATGTCGCGACCCAGGTCGGCGACCGCCTTGTCGATGGACTTGTCCACGTCTCGCGGCACCTCCTCGTCCCGCCTTCGACGGTACGCGCGGGTGCTAGCAGTTGCAAGCGCTCTGCTAGCGGACCGGACGTGGGCTCGCCCACAGCGCTACCGTGGGGCGGTGGACCCGGCCGTGAACCTCCGCGACGAGCTGGTCGACTCGCTCCTGGCCGCCGGCGTGCTCGCCGACCCGCGGTGGGTCGCGGCGTTTCGCGAGGTCCCGCGGCACGTCTTCCTGCCGGGGTTCTTCGCGCCCGGCCCCGGCGGCACGTGGCGGGCGGTCACCGCCGACGCGCCGGAGCACCTGGCGCTGGTCTACCGGAACCAGGTGTGCGTGACCCAGCTGGACGGGTCGGACGCCGCCTGGGAGCAAGCACTCCGCTCCGGCCCCGTGCACGGTGTACCCACCAGCTCGTCGAGCATGCCGACGATCATGGCGATCATGCTGGAGGCGCTGGACGTGCGGCGCGGGGACACCGTCCTGGAGATCGGGACGGGCACCGGGTACAACGCGGCCCTGCTGTGCCACGTGCTCGGCGACGACGCGGTGACCTCGGTGGACGTGGACCCGGGCGTGTCGGCGCGGGCCGTGGCGGCGCTGGCGGTCGCGGGCCACCGGCCGCACTGCTCCGCGTCCGACGGCGAACTGGGCTACCCGGCGCGGGCGCCGTACTCGCGGGTGCTCGGGACGTGCGCGGTGTCGCGGGTGCCGGTGGCGTGGCTGGACCAGGTGGAGCCGGGCGGGGTGATCGTGACGACGTTCAACCGGGCGCTGGGCGCGGGCCTGGTGCGCCTGGTGGTGCGCGACGGCGTGGCGACCGGCCGGGTGCTGCCGGACGACGGCCGTTTCATGCCGCTGCGGGCGCACCACCACGCCTGGGCCGACCAGGCCCTGGAGGACGCCCTGCACGCGCGGGCGGAAACCTCGCGCACCACACCGCTGCCGGCGCGGACCGTGGTGGACCCGGTGTCGGGCTTCGAGTTCTTCGCCGGCCTGGCGCTGCCGGACGTGGTGGCCGCCGGCGACCCCGTCCGGCTGGCGCACGCGGACGGATCATGGGTGCGCCACAACGGGTCGGTCGTGGACCAGGGCGGTCCGCGCGAGCTGTGGACGGTCGCCGAGGAGGCCTACCGGACCTGGCGCGGCCTGGGCCGCCCCGGTCGCCGGCACTTCACCTTCACGGCGACCGGGGACGCCCAGTGGTTCGCCCTGGACGGCTCCACCCGGACCTGGCCGATCTAGTCGAACAGCTCCTCCAGGAAGCTGCGCCGGCGGCGGTGCGGGTGGTGCTGCGGCTGGTGCCGGTAGTCCTGGTAGCCGCCCGGGTAGGCCGGGGGCGGCGCGCCGGCGGGCGTGCCCGGCGGCGGCTGGTAGGCGGGCGGCGTGCCCGGCTGGGCGGGCGGCACACCGGGCTGACCCGGGTACGGCGGCGGCGCCTGGTACGCCGGGGGCGGGCCGGGCGAACCCGGGTAGGCCGGAGGTGCGCCCTGGTGCGCCGGCGGCACGCCGGGTCCGTCCTGGTAGGCGGGTGGCGCGCCCGGTCCGTCCTGGTAGGCCGGGGGCTGGGCGTCGTAGTGCGCCTGCTCGGCCGCGATGATCTGTTCCAGCTCACCGCCGTCGAGGAACACGCCCTTGCAGTTTTCGCACTGGTCGATGTGCACCGACCCGCGGGTGATGGTGCGCATCTCCTGCTGGCACTTGGGACAGGTCACACACCCGAGCGTACGCACGACACGGGGGTGACCGCGTCACCACCAGGGGTGACGGGTGGGTCATGATGCCTCCGTGTCCCGATTTCGCCAACGCGCCGTGCTCGTGGGGTGTGTCCTGGCCGCCCTGCTCGCGGCGGCCGGGTTGTTCGTCACCGACTACGGCATCGACCCCGACCTGTGGCTGTCCGGGCTGGCGGTCGGGTTCCTCGCGTTCCTCGCCGCGTTCGACCCGTGGCTGCACCGAAGGCGCGCGGCCGGCCTGGCCACCGACGACAACCTCGACGCGGCGGTGGACGCGCTCGCCCGCGCCCTGCACGCCCAGTGGACCGAGGAGTGCCGCGCCCGCGGCCTCGGCGACGACCTGCTGGACCTGCACTGGAGTTCCGCGCAGGGCCGACCGGGGCGCAGCGACGCCGTGGTGGGCGCGTTCGAGCGGGAACGGCGGATGGTGTTCCTCGGCGAGGCCGGGTCCGGCAAGAGCACCGTGGCGATGCTGCTGACCATCGGCCTGCTCGACCGCCACGCCGGCGGACCGGTGCCCGTGCTGCTTCCGCTGTCCACGTGGGACCCGGACGTCGAGGACGTGCGGACGTGGATGACCCACCGGCTCTACGAGGACCACCCGGCCCTGCGCAACACCGAGCTGTACGGCAGCTACGCGGCCGACCTGCTGGTCGAGCAGCGGCGGGTGTTCCCGGTGCTCGACGGCCTGGACCGCATCCCGCGCGAGAAGCGGGCGGACGCGCTGGAGCGGATCAACCGGGCCTTCCCCAAGTCGTCACCGCTGGTGCTGACCAGCCGGTTCGACGAGTTCGCCGAACTGGGCGCGGTGGTGCCGGCGGCGGACGTGGTGGAGCTGCAACCGCTGGACCACGAGGAGATCGCGGGCTACCTGCGCGCCCGCGCCGACCCGCTCACCGCCGCCCGCTGGGAACCGATCTTCCTGCACCTGCGCGACGAACCGGACGGCCGGCTGGCCGACGCCCTGTCCACGCCGCTGGCGGTGTGGCTCGCGGGCGTCGTCTACGCGCACGGCGAGCCCAGCGAACTGCTCGACCGGGGCCGCTTCCCGGACCGCCGCTCGATCGAGGACCACCTGGTGGACGCGCTGGTGGACGGGGCGTTCGGCGACAAGGGCGTGGCGCACCAGGCGCGGGTCAGCCAGGTGTGGCCGCGCGACAAGGCGCGGCGCTGGCTGGCGTTCCTGGCGCGGGAAGCGGGCATGGAGGACATCGCCTGGTGGCGGGTGCGGCGGTCGGTGCGCGGCACGTGGCTGGCGCTGCTGGGCGCGCTGTCGCTGGGCACGATCGGCGGCGTCGGGGTGGCGTGGCTGATGGCGTACGCCAGTTCGCCGAAGTTCGCCCCGTGGACGGGCCTGGCCGCGGGCCTGCTCGTGGCCGCCGCCGCCCTGCACGCCTCGGGGACGCGGGAACCCAAGCCGCGCTTGGGGGTGTGGCGGAGCCTGGTCGTGGTCAGCGGGGTGCTGGGCACGGCGCTGGGACTCGTCTTCGGCGCGCTGTACGGGTTGTCGGCGGGGCTGGTCGTCGGGCTGGGGTTGGCGGTGGCCGTGGCGCTGCGGTTCGCGTTGGCCGACAGCGCCGAGCTGACCCACCCGTCGAGTCCGAAGTGGACGATGGCCCGGGACCGGGTGGCGGTGTGGACGGGGTCGCTGGTGCTGGCGGTGGTCTTCGGCGCGGCGGCGGGTCTGGTGTTCGGGCCGCACCAGTCCGGGATGGTCGGGTTGGGGCTGGCCAGCGGGTTGATGCTGGGGTTCACGCTGTCCGTGCTGCACCTGCGCTGGTGGTGGTTCACCGTGGCCCGCATCTGGCTGGCGATGCGCGGCAGGCTGCCGTGGGAGCTGATGGTCTTCCTGGAGGACGCCCGCAAGCTGGGCGTGCTGCGCCAGGCGGGCGCCTGCTACCAGTTCCGCCACGCGTTGGTGCAGGAACGGCTGGCAGGCGCCCGGGCCGAGGTGCGGTCGGACGCCTAGCGCCGGGCGGTGTGCGGCCGGACGCCTGGCGCCGGGCGGTGTGCGGCCGGACGCCCGGCGCCGTCAGGCGTTGAGCTTGTGCAGGCGGCGGATGGCCTCGTCGAGCACCTCGTCCTTCTTGCAGAACGCGAACCGGACCAGGTGCTGCCACTGCTCGGGGTGGTCGGTGAAGACCTGCACCGGCACCGCCGCGACGCCGATGCGCTCCGGCAGGGCGTGGCACAGTTCGAGCCCGTCGGTGAACCCGAGCGGCCGGACGTCGGCGGTGATGAAGTACGTGCCTTCGGAAGGCCGTACCGCGAAGCCGGCCTCGGTCAGGCCCTCGGCCAGGCGCGAGCGCTTGTCCTGCAGCGACGTCCGCAGCTCCTCGACCCACTCCAGCTCGTTGCGCAGCGCGTGCGCCACGGCCGGCTGGAACGGCGCGCCGCCGACGAACGTCAGGAACTGCTTCGCCGCCCGCACCGCCCCGACCAGCGGCGCGGGCGCGCACACCCAGCCGATCTTCCAGCCGGTGCAGTTGAACGACTTGCCGGCCGACGAGATCGCGACGGTCCGCTCCGCCATCCCCGGCAGGGACGCGAGCGGCACGTGCTCCAGGCCGTCGAAGACCAGGTGCTCGTACACCTCGTCGGTGATCGCGACCAGGTCGTGCTCGACGCACAGCCGGGCGATCTCGGCCAGCTCGTCCCGGTTGAGCACGGTGCCGGTCGGGTTGTGCGGCGTGTTGACCAGGATCGTCTTCGTGCGCGGACCGATCGCCGCGCGCAGGGCCCCGACGTCCAGGCCCAGCCGACCGGTGCCCGGCTCCTCGACCAGGCCGACCGACCGGCGCGTCCCGCCCGCGAGCGCCACGCACGCCGCGTAAGAGTCGTAGTACGGCTCGATCAGCACGACCTCGTCACCCGGCTCGACCAGCGCCAACAGCGACGCCGCGATGGCCTCGGTGGCGCCCACGGTGACCAGGACCTCGGTGTCCGGGTCGTACCGCGTGCCGTACCGCGCGCGGTGCTCGGCGATGGCCTGCCGCAGCACGGGCATGCCCGGACCGGGCGGGTACTGGTTGAGGCCGCCGTCGATGGACTCCTTGGCGACGGCCAGCATCGAGGCCGGGCCGTCGGTGTCCGGGAAGCCCTGCCCGAGGTTCACCGCCCCGGTGCGGACCGCCAACGCGGTCATCTCCGCGAAGATCGTCGAGGTGAACGGCCGCATCCTGGTGACAAGCGCTGGTTCCCGCACAACGCCGAATCTTCACGGACAATGGCGTCGTGGAGCAACTGACGGCCGCTGACCAGCTCAAGCGCGCGGGCCTGCGCCGGATGAAGCTCGTCGCCACGGGCTTCTTCCTCGCGGCGACGGCGATCTTCCTGGTGGCCCTGGTCTTCGAGGACGGCGGACCCGCGTGGATCGGGTACGTGCGCGCGGCGGCCGAGGCCGGGATGGTGGGCGCGCTGGCGGACTGGTTCGCCGTGACGGCGCTGTTCAGGCGGCCCCTGGGGCTGCCGATCCCGCACACGGCGATCATCCCGACCAGGAAGAACACCTTCGGCGACGCGCTCGGGTCGTTCGTCGGGACGAACTTCCTGGCCGAGGACGTCGTGAAGGACAAGCTGCGCCGGGTCGGGGTGGCGCAGCGGGTCGGGGCGTGGGTGGCGGTGCCGGAGAACGCCGAACGGGTGACGTCCGAGCTGGCCAACGTCATCAAGGGCGCGGTCACCGTGCTGCGGGACGACGACGTGCAGGCGATCGTGGAGCAGGCCGTGGTGCGGCGGCTGACCGACCAGCCGTGGGGCCCGCCGCTGGGCAAGCTGCTCGGTCAGGTGCTGACCGACGGGGCGCACCACAAGCTGGTGGACCTGATGTGCGACCGGGCCTACGACTGGGTGCGCGACAACTACGACCGGGTCATGACCGTGGTGTCGGACCGCGCGCCGACATGGTCGCCGAAGTTCGTGGACTCGTTGCTGGCGGACAAGGTGTACTCGGAGCTGCTCAACTTCGCGTGGGCGGTGAAGACCGACGTCAACCACCCGATGCGGCAGGCGGTGGACCACTTCCTGATCGAGTTCTCGGCGGACCTGCAACATGACCCGGCCACCATGCAACGCGCGGAGAACGTGAAGCAGCAGGTCATCGATCACCCGGACGTGCAACGCCTGATCGGGTCAGCCTGGGGCACGGCGAAGGGCATGCTCCTGACCGCCGCCGAGGACCCGTCGTCCGAGCTGCGCAAACGCGTGCGCGAGGGCCTGATGTCGTTCGGCCGGCGGTTGGTGGAGGACGAGACGATGCGCGCCAAGGTCGATGGCTGGCTGGAGGGCGCGGCGGGGCACGTGGTGTCGAACTACCGGCACGAGATCACGACGTTGATCACGGACACGGTCGAGCGGTGGGACGCCGAGGAGACGTCGCGCAAGATCGAGCTGCAGGTCGGGCGGGACCTGCAGTTCATCCGGATCAACGGCACGGTGGTGGGCGCGCTGGCCGGGTTGGTGATCTACACGGTGGGCCAGCTCGTGGTGTGACACACGCGGGTGACACGCGGGTGCGGCGGACCGGCATGGCACAGCCGACCGCGCCCAGCGACCACTCCGAGCCCGCCGCGCAGGCGGCCACCAGCGCAGCGCCCACCCGCGCACGAACTCCGGCAGCGCGCCGCGGCCCGGCCCGCCGCACCTCCGGCCCAGCCTCGGCCCAGCCCAGCCCCCGGCTTACGAAACGCTGAGCGCGCGCCGTTCCCGCCAGTTGCGGGCCTTCTCGCGGTTCCCGCACACCTGCATCGAGCACCACATGCGCGAGCGGTTCCGGGAGCGGTCGAAGAAGGCCCACAGGCAGCCGTCCGCCTGGCAGATCTTGAACCGCTCCCACGACCCGAGCACCGCCAGCCGCGCCGCCGCGCCCAGGACCGCGCCCAGCGCGTCCTCGCTCGACATCATCGGCACGCCGTGACTCAGGTCCACCCTGATCAAGCCCGCCGCGGGAGTGGGGTCGGGGCCGTCGAGGCGTTCGGACCGCTCGCCCAGCGAGGCCCGCAGCGAGGTGCGGACGGCGCGGGCCTGCGCCAGGTCGCCCACGTCTCCCAGGCCGCGGTCGGCGACCCACCTGCGCCAGGCCGCGGCGTCGTCGAGGACGTCCGTGCCCAGTTCGACGTCTCGGGTGTTGAGGAAAGCGAGCAGCAGCTCCACATCGTGTTCCGCATCGCCGGCTCGACCCTGCGCGAGAGCCGCGTGGTCCCAGCCGGCCGCCAGACCAGTCACCCCTCCACTGTAGGCGTCGAGGCGTCCCGATGTGGCGAAGTAACCGTCAACTGATTTTCGCTGGTTAGCTATTTTGCCCGACCGGATGACCGCCGATCAGGCTATGCACCCCGTGTATACATCGTGTGTATAGTCGGTCCCATGTCGATCGGACACACCCTGCTGGGCCTGCTGGAGAAGGGTCCCTCGCACGGATACGACCTCAAGAAGGCCTACGACGAGCGCTTCGGCCACGACCGGCCGCTGCACTACGGGCAGGTCTACACGACCCTGTCCCGGCTGCTGCGCAACGGCCTCGTCGAGGAGGCCGGGGTGGAGGCCGGGGAGGGTCCCGAGCGCAAGCGGTACGCCATCACCGACGCGGGCGTCACGGACGTGGAGCAGTGGCTGGGCACACCGGAGAAGCCGGAGCCCTACCTGCAGAACACGCTGTACGCCAAGGTCGTGCTGGCGCTGCTGTCCGGTCGCAGCGCGGACGAGGTGCTCGACGTGCAGCGGTCCGCCCACCTGCGCACCATGCGCGAGCTGACCCGGCGCAAGGCCGAGGGCGACCTGGCCGACCAGCTCATCTGCGACCACGCCCTGTTCCACCTGGAGGCCGACCTCCGGTGGCTCGAACTGACCGCCGCCCGGCTGGGCCAGCTCTCGGAGGTGGTCCGGTGAGCGCGCTGCTGGAGGCCGTCGACCTGCGCAAGTCGTTCGGGCCCACGCCCGCGCTGGACGGCGCGGGGCTGAGCGTCCACCCGGGCGAGGTGGTGGCCGTGATGGGGCCGTCCGGGTCGGGCAAGTCCACGCTGCTGCACTGCCTGGCGGGCATCCTCACGCCCGACTCGGGCGTGGTCCGGTACCGGGACGTCGAGCTGAGCGCGATGGCCGACGGGGAGCGCAGCGAGCTGCGGCGCACCGACTTCGGGTTCGTGTTCCAGTTCGGGCAGCTCGTGCCGGAGCTGAGCTGCCTGGAGAACGTGGCGCTGCCGCTGCGGTTGGGCGGCGTGAAGCGCAAGGAGGCGGAGTCGCGGGCGCGGTCCTGGCTGGAGCGCCTGGAGGTCGCCGACGTGGCCGACAAGCGCCCGGGCGAGACGTCCGGCGGGCAGGGGCAGCGGGTGGCCGTGGCGCGGGCGCTGGTCACCGGGCCGCGGGTGGTGTTCGCCGACGAGCCGACGGGCGCGCTGGACTCGCTCAACGGCGAGCGCGTGATGCAGCTGCTCACCACGGCGGCGAAGGAGACCAACGCGGCGGTCGTGCTGGTCACCCACGAGGCGCGGGTCGCCGCGTACTCCGACCGCGAGGTCGTGGTGCGCGACGGGCGTTCCCGGGAAGTGGAGCCGGTCCGATGACGTCGCCGCTGCGCTCCCGGCTGTCCGGCCGCGTCCGCGTGGCCGTGCTGAAGCGCGTCACCGCGGCCCTCCCGGGTCGGTCGCGGGCCGCCTGCGGGAGGTCGTGGTGAAGCTCTGGTTCACCGACCTGCTGCTGGGCGTGCGGCTCGCCCTGGGCGGTGGGCGCACGTCGTGGGTCCGGCTCGCCCTCACGGGCGCGGGCATCGGCATCGGGGTCGCGGTGCTGCTCACGGCGTCGGCCGTGCCGTCCATGCTGGAGTCGCGCGAGGCGCGCGACGCGGCGTCCACGCCGGTGCTGGGCGAGCCCCGGCCGGGGCAGGACGCCCTGTACGAGCGGCGCTGGTTCACCGACTTCCGCGGGCGCGGGATCGACGGCCGGTTCGTCGTGGCCACCGGACCGGGCGCGCCGGTCCCGCCGGGCGCGTCGAGGGTGCCCGGCGACGGCGAGCTCCTGGTGTCCCCCGAGCTGGCGAAGCTGCTCGACTCGCCCGCCGGCGAGCTGCTGCGCGAGCGGTTCCCGCAGGAACGCATCGGGCTGTTGGGCCAGGACGCGTTGAACGCGCCGCACGACCTGGTGTTCATCGCGGGCGACGCGACGGTGCCGCGCGAGCCCGAACGGGCGGTCCTGGCGTTCGGCGGCGAGGGGCAGGACCGGGAGCTGGACCCGATCCTGTCGCTGCTGATCATGATCGGCGTGGTGGCGCTGCTGTTCCCGGTGCTGGTGTTCGTCGGGATCAGCACCCGGCTCGCGGGCGCCGAGCGGGACCGCAGGCTGGCCGCGCTGCGGCTGGTCGGGGCGGGCGCGCACCGGGTGCGGCGGATCGCGGCCGGGGAGGCGCTGCTCGGCGCGTTCACCGGGTTGGCGGTCGGCGTGGTGCTGTTCCTGGTGGCGCGGCAGTTCGTCGAGGAGCTGCAGCTGATGGGCGTCAGCGTGTTCGTCAGCGACGTCGCGCCGTCACCGTGGCTGGCCGTGCTGATCGGGGTGCTGGTGCCCGTGCTGGCGGTGGTCACGTCGATCGTCGCCATGCGCCGCACGGTGGTCGAGCCGCTCGGCGTGGTGCGGCGGGCCAAGCCGGTGCGGCGGGTGATGTGGTGGCGCACGATCCCGATCTTCGTCGGCACGGTGGCGCTGCTCAGCCAGTCCGAGGCGCTGGGCGGTTCGGAGCAGAACGGCAGCACGACCATCGTGGTCGGCGGCATCCTGTCGCTGCTGCTGAGCATCCCGCTGCTGCTGCCGTGGGTGGTGGAGTGCGCGGTCGGGCGGCTGCGCGGCGGTGCGCCGTCGTGGCAGCTCGCGATCCGCCGGCTCCAGTTGGAGAGCGGCACGGCGGCGCGCGTGGTCGGCGGGGTGGCGGTCGTGCTGGCGGGCGGGATCGCGTTGCAGTCCGTGCTGGCGAGCGCGGAGAGCAAGATCCTGGAGCGGCCGATCGAAGAGGCCGACCGCACGCGGCTCATGGTGAACCTGGCGGACTCCCCGCCGGAGGGCGCCCACAGCGCCATCGAGCGGATCGAACGGGCGGCGGGCGTGGAGCGCGTGCACCCGATGTGGTCGCTGCAGTACAAGTTCGTCGGGGACGACCGCCACCAGTCCGCGACCGTCGCGTCGTGCGAGGCGCTGACCACGCAGGCCACGCTGCCGAGCTGCGAGGACGGCGACGTGTTCTACATGGTGGACGAGCAGGGCCACCGCGACCCGGCCGACGCGCAGCGGGAACTGCCGGGCACCAAGGTGACCCTGTTCGACGGCTTCGGCAGCGAGGAACGACTCGGTCCACAGTGGACGATCCCGGCGTACACCCGCGTCGGCCCGCCCGCGGAGTTCAAGGAACACGCCGGCGGCGGCCTGCTCCTGACCCCGGCGGCAGTGCGCGACCTGGGTTTTCCGTTGTCCCGCTTGACCGTCCTGGTGAAGGTGGACCCGAAACAGCAGGACATCGCGGAACACGTGCGCAACGCGATGGCGTCGATGACGTGGCGGTCGTACGCCTACTACTTCGGCGCGTCGGACCCGACCGAGCGGATCAAGCAGTTCCAGAGCATCCGCCAGGGCTTGCTGGCCGGTTCCCTGGTCACCCTCCTCCTCGCGGGCGCAAGTCTGTTGGTGCTGGCCCTGGAACAGGTGCGCGAACGCCGCCGGCCGCTGGCGGTGCTCGCGGCGAGCGGTGTGCCGAGGGGCGCGTTGGGCCGGTCCTTGCTGTGGCAGAACGCGGTGCCGTTGACGCTGGCGCTGGTGGTGTCGATCGCCATCGGCAGCGGCTTGGCGGTGCTGTTGCTGCGGATCGTGGCGCAACCGATCAAGCTGGACTGGACGGGCATGGCCATCTTGACCGCAGCCGCCGCCACGCTGGTAGCAGCGGTGACCGCCCTGACCCTGCCCTCCCTACGCCGAGCCACAGGCGCTCTGGGCCTGCGCTCGGAATAACCCACCGCCCCCGCCAACAGCCCGGCGAACACGGCAGGACGCCGCAGTCGGGCAGTGGCGGGGGCGGAGCAGGGCGGCAGTTCGGCGGCCCGGCTCGGCGGCGCACGGCAGGGCGGGCGGCAGGGCGGCGGGCGGCGGCGCTGCTCGGCGCAGGGCTCAGCGGCCCGGGGCTCGGCGGCGCGGCTCGGCTGCTTGGCGCGAGGCTCAACGGCGCGGCGCGCTCGGCTCAGCTCGGCGCGAGGCTCAACGGCGCGGCGCGCTCGGCTCGGCAGCTCGGCACGCTGCGGCGCAGGGGCTCGGGGCAGCGGCGGCAGCCCCGGCGGCGGCAGCCCCGGCGGCGGCAGCCCCGGCGGCGGCAGCCCCGGCGGCGGGGTGGGGCTGGTGGCCTGTCGCGGGCCGAGTGGGGCGTGCAGCGGGATCGGGGGCATGTGTGTCTTGGGTGGGGTGGCGGGTGGCGGGAAGTGCGTCGTCGGGTGCCACCTGATCGGGGTTTGGTGCGTCTTCATCAGTGTGGGGGTCGGGTGTTGGTCGCCGGGGCTGGTCGTCCGCGTTGGGCGGCTTGGGTGAGGTGGGTCGCCGATCTGGTGCTCGGGGTCCGGTTGGCTGTCGGGGGCAGCCGGACCTCGTGGGCCAGGTTGGCGCTCACCGCCGCCGGGGTCGGGCTCGGCGTGGTCGTGTTGTTGCTCGCCGCCTCCGTCGGGCCGGCTCGGGAGGCCAAGTCCGAGCGGGTGCGGGCCGCCGCGCCGGTCACCGCCGGGGACGGGGCTGCCCTGCGCGCGCGGGACGTCGTCGTGTCCTGGCAGGGGCGGCACATCGTCGGGGTCGAGGTCGCCGCCACCCGGGACGGGGCACCCACCCCGCCCGGCGTGGGGCGGTTGCCGCAGCCGGGGGAGGTGGTGGTGTCGCCGGAACTGCTGCACCTGATCCAGACCGACTACTCGGTGCGCGCCCGCTTCCCGGAACGGGTCATCGGCGTCATCGCCGACGCCGGCCTGCCGCGCCCCAAGTCGCTGCTCTTCTACGCCGGCCTCGCGGACGTCCACGCCGCCGACGCCACCCCCGTCGACGGGTTCGGCGGCGACCGGCCCGGCCCGACCCTCCTGCCCGCCTACCGCCTGCTCATGGTCACGGCGATCGGCGCGCTGCTCGTCCCCCTCGGCATCTTCGTGCTCGTCGCCACCCGCCTCGGCGCGACCGGCCGCGACCGCCGCCTCGCCGCGATCCGACTGGTCGGGGCCAGCCGCGCCCAGGTCCGGCGCATCGCCAGCGGCGAGACGCTGACCGGGGCCGTGCTCGGGCTGTTCGTCGGGGTCGCGTTGTTCTTCGCCGCCCGCCCCCTGGCGCGGTTCATCGAGGTCGAGGGGGTCGGGTTCTTCCCGACCGACCTGCTGCCCGACCCGGTGCTCGGCGCGCTCATCGCGGTCGGGGTGCCGGTGGTCGCGGTGGTGTCGGCGCTGGTCGCCCTGCGCACGGTGGACATCGGGCCGCTCGGGTTGCACCGCGCCACGCGGACGCCCGCCCGCCGCGCCTGGTGGCGGTTCGCGCTGCTCGGCGCGGGCGCGGCGGTGCTGCTGACGGTGTCGGCGGTCGCGTCGTTCCACGAGGTCTGGGCGGACTCGGCGACCGCGGTCGGCCTCGGCGCGGGCATCGGGCTCGTCCTCGCGGGCACCGGGGCCGTCCTGCCGTGGCTCGTCGGACTGGTCGCCCACCGCCTGCACCCCGAAGCCGTCGCGCCGATGCTGGCCGTGCGCGGCCTGCGGTTCGACGCGGGCACCCCGCGCGTGCTGGCCGGCGTCGTGGTCGTCCTCACCGGCTCGCTCACGCTCCAGGTCCTGCTCGGCGTCGCCGCCCAGGTCACCGCGGCCGCCGAACTGGAGTCCCGCGCCGAACCCCACCGGTGGCTGCTCGACGTCGGCGAGCACACCCCGGTCCGCTCGCTGGAGGAGGCGATCGCGCTGGTCGGCGGCGTGCGGCGGGTCAGCGAGGTGCGCACCCTCGAACCGCGCGGCGAACTGCCCGCCGTCGTCATCAGCACCGACTGCGCCGAGCTCGCCGACCGCCTCAAGGTCACCGACTGCGCCCCGGGCGCCGCCTACCGCACCGCCGGCACCACGGGCGTCCCCGCGCCGGGCACGCGGCTGACCGTCGGCGCGCACACGTGGATCGTGCCGCAGCACCGCGAAGTCCCCGGCTCGACGCAGGCGCTGTTCGTCGCGAGCGGCGCGGACCCGGTGCTGGACGCCGTGCCGCCGACCAGCCTGGTCGTGGTCGGCCCGCCGGACCGGGCGTTCGGCGACAACCTGCTCGCCGCGACCGGCCGCGTCGACCGGGCGGTGGTGCTGCGGGTGACCGCGCGGGCCGGCCAGGTCGAGCTGTTCACGTCCCTGCGCAGCGGTGTCATCGGCGGCTCGGCGCTGCTCGTCCTGCTGGCCGTGGTCGGCCTCGCGGCGGCGGCCGTGGACCAGGTGTGGGAACGCCGCCGGCACACCGCGGTCCTCGCCGCCAACGGCGTCCCGCGCCGCACGCTCGCCGAGGCCGCGCTGTGGCAGTCCGCGATCCCGACCGCGCTGGGCATCGCCCTCGCCATCCCGGTCGGCCTGGGCGCGGCGTGGCTGGTCGTCCCCACGGCCCTGTTCCGCGTCGACTGGGCCGAGCTGGGCGTCACGGTCGCCAGCGCGGCGGCGGTCGTGCTCATCGTGTCGCTGTGCACGATGCCCGCGCTGCGCCACGCGATCCGCCCGGCCAGCCTCCGGACCGAGTGAGAACCGCCCATAGACGCCCGGACCGGGCACCCAGTTCCAAGATCCACACCATCGAGCGGCACCGGGTATCCCGGCGCTGCGAGCGTTCCTCACGTGGAACATGCGAGATCGATCCAACGCCGCGCTGCTGGCCCAGGCCCACCTCGGCGACCGGGAGGCGTGGCACGAACTGGTCCGCCGCCACCTGCGCCTGGTGTGGGCGGTGGCGCGGTCGTTCCGCCTCACCCGGGACGACGCCGCCGACGTCACCCAGGCCACCTGGCTGATCCTGGCCGAGAACCTGACCACCATCCGCCGCCCCGAGCGCCTCACGGCGTGGCTGGTCACCACCGCCCGCCGCGAGTGCCTGGCCGTCCTGCGCACGAGAGCACGCGAGGAGCCGGCCGACCTGCACCTGCCCGACGGGTCGCCGACGCCCGAGGACGCGGCCGAGGCCGCCGACACCGGCACCCGCCTGTGGCGCGCCTACCGCACCCTGCCCGCCCGCTGCCGCGAACTGCTGCACCTGATCGCCCATGCCCCCGAACTGACCTTCACCCGGTTGGCCGAAGCGACGGGCATCCCGAAGAACAGCCTCGGCCCCACCCGCCACCGCTGCCTGACCGTCCTGCGCCGCCGCCTCGCCAAGGAGACCACCCGATGACCCGCGACACCACCGCACCGGCCCTGACCGCCGCCCCGCCCCTCCTGTCCGACACCGACCTGCTCGTCCTCTTGGCCGACCTGTTCGCCCGAGTGGACCCCGTGCCCGAACCCGTTGCCGCGCAAGCCGAAGCCGCGCTCACCCGGCGCACCACCGCGGTCCTCACGCGACTGATCACCGACTCCGCCCACACCGCCAATCACCACACAGCCGGCCGGCGCACCGCCCGCACCCTGCGCTTCACCGCCCTGGACGTCGTCCTCGAACCCACCCCCGGCGGCCTGCACGCCACCGGCTTCGCGCACACGGGCACCACGCTCCTCACCCGCTGGCCCACCGGCGCGCACACCACCCCGCTCGGCCCCGGCGGCCACTTCCACGTCGACGACATCCCCACCGGCCCGCTGAAGTTCGTGCTGCGCCGAGAAGGCGCACCCGACACCGCCACCCGGTGGTTCGTCGCGTGACACGGTCCGAACGCGAGGGTCGTTCGCCTCTCCGTCCACTCCGGACATCGGCGGTCACTCGATCCGTTGAACACGACGGACGGTGTTCACGGACGGGCGCGACAACCCGGACAGCCGCACGGCACCGCCCTTCCGAGTGGGTTCCGTGGCATATCGTTCGAAAATGCGGTGACCAGTGCTAGACATAGCAGAACGTCGACCTCGAACGGTCCGTCCCGTTCGCCGTACCCGGAACGGTGGTGATCTCCAGTGGCAGTCCCCGACGCGGCGCGCCGCAGCGGATCGCTGCTGCTCCGAGCGCTCGCCGTGGGCGGCTTCGCGACGGTCGCCTGGCTGCTCTCCAGCGGGGTCGCGGCGGCGGACGAGCAAGACCACCCGGACGTGGTGTCGAACCCACTCGACGCGGTGAACCTGGCGGTGGACCCGCAGCACACGGCTACGGCCGAGCTCCTGGCGGCGCTCACCGAGCGCGCCCCCATCGACCTGCCCGACCACGTCACGCTGCCCACGCACGCCGCGCCGATCGACGTGCAGGCGCACACCGCGCCCGCCCTCGGCGGACCGGACGAGGACGACGGCGGGGACGACGGCGAGGACCCGGACGTGCCGGTCTACCAGGACGAGGACGACCGCCAGTACAGCCACACCGGCGGCTCGCACAGCACCACCGCGCCCCGGTCGATCTCCAACACCATGCCCGCCGAGCAGTACGAGGCGAAGGTCGCGGCCAAGGCCGCCGCCCGCCAGGCCGCGCTCGCGCCCCCGCCGGCGGACGAACCGCCCGCACCCCCGGTCGCGGTCCCGCAGGACCCCGAACCGGCCCAGCCCACCTACCGGCAGCCGGTCACCGAACCGGACGCCACCACTCCCACCTGGGAGAACCCGCAGCCCTTCACCCCGACGCCCGCTCCGCAGCAGGCCCCCGCGCCCACCGCCCCGACCTCGGCGTCGGCGGGCGGTCTCGACGGGTCCGGCGGTCACCGCGGCGGCGTCATCGCGTCGGCCACCGGTCAGGACAGGTTCGCGCCGCCCACCGTCTGGCGGGTCGAGCGGCGGGACGACCGGCGCGCCCCCGGCAGCATCCCCGGCCTGCCGAGCACGTCACCCGACTGAGTTACGCGGGACCCGTCTGCCCTCGGCACGGCCGAAGGCCCGCCCGGCGATCCCGCGACCGGCACGTCACGACGCCGAACGCACCCGCCCGGAAGCGCGCCGAAGCACGCCGGCAGGACGTCCGCGCCAGGGCGGCACACCGGGCAGTCCGCTCGCGCCACCTCCCCACCGCACCACCCCAGGCTTCCCGTCCTGCCGACCGCGCCCCGGCAGGAACGGGCACGATCCCGTCGTCGCACTGCCCCTGCGGCGACGGGGTCCCAGAGGAACCTGCGGCCGGGGACGCCATCCCTGGAGCGTCCCCGCCGCAGGTCCACGGCTCCCGCCGTGGGGGGGGGGGGCCCCCCCCCGGGGGGGGGGGGGGCCCCCCCCCCCCCGGGCGCCCCCCCCCCCCCCCGCCCCCGGCGGCGCGGCCCCGGCCGCGGGGCCGGGGCGGC
>NZ_JBEZBW010000136.1:0-18981 GCF_040647305.1 Saccharothrix sp. NPDC042600
ACTTTTGCTCGTTCCTCGCAAAACTTTCGGCGTCACCCGGGGAAATCTGTGGTAGCCCTTCGGGCAGGTCATACGGTGGGGAACACGAAGACCCCTTGTGGCTGGGAGCCCGGACCAAAAGCACGCCGCTGCGCGGCGGAGAACGCCGCTGGCGCGGCGAAGAGCGCGTCAGCGGCGTCGTTGTGCGGGGTGCTTCTTGCGGGTGCGGTTCGGAGTCCCGCAACCCCGGGTCCCGGCCCACCCCCACCCACCGCATCCCATCCCCACTCCGCAGCCCACCCCACTCCGCACCCCACTCGCACCCCACCACCGCCCCACCCACACCCCACCCGTTGGTGGCGCGTTGGGACCGCGTTGGCGGGTTCGGTTGAACTCCACCCTGCACCGGTATCCACCCCAGGAGGCAGCCTTGGACCCCCGCGCTTGGCTCGACGACTACGAGTCGCGGATCGCCGACCTGCAACGCAAGTCTGTCGACCTGCAGGAGAACTTCGCCGCCGCCAACGGGCGGGCGACCAGTCAGGACGGGCAGGTCACGGTCACCGTCGGGCCCAGCGGTGCGTTGATGAACCTCGAACTCGGCCACCGGGCCTGCGACCTCGGGCCCGCGCGGCTCACGGCGTTGATCCTGGAGACCGCGCGGTCCGCGCAGAAGGTCGCGGCGGCGCGCGTGGTCGAGGCGTTCGAGCCGCTGGGGGCGGACACCGAGGCCATGCAGTTCGTCCTCGACTCCATCGCCGCGCACGAGGAACCCGAGGAGGACGAGGACGCCTACGAGCCGGAGCCCGACCCGGAGCCCGAGCCGCAGCGCGTCCCGCCCCGGCCGCCCGTCGCCGCACCGCAGCGGCCCGTTCGGAGTGCGCCGCGCGACGACGACGAAGACGACGACAACCAGCCCTGGTGACCTAGGAAGGCGAAACCATGACCGCCCCCGACAAGCCGATCGCCTCGCCTCCCGGGATGGAGATCACCGAGGAGAACAAGTTCAAGGGCTCGTTGTTCATCGAGGCCTTCGACGGGCTGATCGACTCCATCGGCAAGGACGCCGAGTCCGAGACCGAGAGGGTCCTGGACATCACCTTCAACGCGATCGGCGCGGCGTCGTCGGTCGCCATGTTCGCCATGGACCCGTTCGGGTCGCTGCTCGGCGCGGGCATCGGGTGGTTGATCGAGCACGTGTCGTTCCTCAAAGAGGGTCTCGACCAGTTGATGGGCGACCCCGAGGACATCCAGGCCAACGTCGACGCGACCAAGAAGCAGGCCGCCGAGATCCGGGTCCTGGCCGAGGACCACAAGCAGGGCCTGGTCACGTTCGACGGCTGGACCGGGCAGTCGTCCGAGCGGTTCCAGGCGAGCATGGACGCGATGGGCAAGGAGCTCGACGAGCTCGCCAGCGCGGTCGAGACCAAGGCCAAGATCGTCGCGATCTGCGGCGTGCTGGTGCAGGTGCTGCGCGACATCGTCCGGGACATGATCTCGCAGCTGCTCGGTTCGCTGCTGGCGGGCGCGATCGCCGCCGCCGCCGCCGCGATCCCGACGTTCGGCGCGTCGATCGCCGCGTTCATCGGCTTCGCCGTCGGCAAGGCCGTCGCGCTGGCCACGAACATCGCGGCCCGCATCGCCCGGCTGATCGCCGCGCTGACCCGGAACATGGGCCGGATCAAGAACCTCGACGACGTCGTGACCAAGATCGGCAAGGGCTGGGACCGGTTCGAGAACATCGCCGACGTCGCCGAGATCACCTGGGAGGGCTACAAGGCCGCCAAGGACGTCGACAAGGACATCGACAAGGCGAAGAAGCAAGACGACGAGATGGACAAGGTCCAGGCGGCCAACGACAAGGCCAGGGAGGCCAACGAGAAGTACCAGGCCGCCAAGGACGAGGAGAAGAAGCAGGCCGACGAGGCCAAGGCCGCGGGCGACAAGCTCAGCGACGCCTCGGACAAGGCCGCCGAGGCCAACCGCAAGGCCCAGGAGGCGGCGAACGAGGTCAACCGGGCCGCCGCGTCCGGTGACCAGGCGGCCTACGACGCGGCGAAGGCGAAGTTCGACGCGGCCAAGGCCGAGGCGGACGCGGCCCGCGGCGAGGCGGCCAAGGCGGCGGAGGCCGCGGCCAAGGAAGCCCGGGACATGTCGGACGCGGCGAACAAGTCCAAGGAGGCCTTGGACGCCACCAAGGCGCCCGACGACGCCGCCAAGGCCGCCTACGACGAGTACAAGAAGAACAACCCGGGCGGTTCCGCCGACCCCGCCCAGGAGGCGGCGGCCAACGACATGTCCGCCAAGAACGACGCCGCGAAGACCGCGAACGCCAAGTACGAGCAGGCCAACGCCGACTTCGCCGCCGCCAACGCCGCCGCGGCCGAGGCCAACGCGAAGGCGTTCGCGTCCGGCAGCGACGCCGACATCGCGGCGGCCGAACGCGCGTCCAAGGCCGCGCAGGAGGCGGGCAAGTCCGTCGAGCAGGCCGCCGCCGAGGCGAAGTCGTCCGGCGAGGCCGCGAAGTCCGCCTACGACTCCTACCAGGCGAAGTACTCCGCGCCGTCCACGCAGCCGGGCAGCTCGCCCAAGGTCCAGGTCTAGCCACCCCGCAGGAGAGAACCGCTCATGGCGCCCAAGAACCCCGGTGGCGGCAGCAGCACCAGCCCGTCGCCGTCGCCGTCGCCTTCCCCGTCACCGACGCCGCCCCCGCCGCCGGTGGGTGGTCCGACGGGGTCGTCCGGGTTCGGCATGAGCAGTTCCACCATGGACGGCCTGCAGTCCAAGGCGGGTGACTTCCAGTCGCGGTTGAACGCCATCACCGGCGGGTTGCGCGGGTTGCAGCTCGGCGGGAACGCGTTGGGCCCGATCGGCCTGTTCGCCGTGCCGGCGCTGAACAACTCGAACAACAACTCGGTGGCGCAGGCGGAGCGGGCGGCGACGACGTTCGGCAACGTCCAGGCGGGGTTGAAGGCGACGGCGCAGACGCACTTCGACACGGACCGGAACAGCCAGAAGGAGTTCACCAAGTTCAACCCGGACTCGGGCGCGCAGAAGCCGCCGGGCGGCCCGACCACCGCGCCACCGGTGTCGCCGAAACCGTCCGGTCCGCAGGTCAGCGCGTTCGGCGGGGTGAAGGGCGGCAGCGGCGCGGGCGTCCCCGGCGCCGCACCGCCCGGCGGCCCGTCGGTCGGTCCGATCACGGGTCCTAAGGGTGGTGCGGGGACCGCGCCTTCGGGCGGCCCCAAGACACCCGGCGGACCGTCCGTCGGCCCGATCACCGGTCCGAAGGGCGGAGCGGGGACCGGGCCCTCGGGCGGCCCCAAGACTCCAGGCGGACCGTCCGTCGGGCCCATCACCGGCCCGAAGGGCGGGGCGAACACCACCCCGACCGGCGGCGGCAAGACGACCGGCGGGCCGTCGGTCGGCCCGATCACCGGCCCCAAGGGCGGCGGTTCGGTGCCCGGCGGCGTCCCGGGCGGCATCCCGGGCGGCATTCCCGGCGCCACCCCACCCGGCACCAAGTCCCCCGGCGGCACTCCCGGCGGCGGCCCGAAGGTGCCCGGCGGCGTCCCCGGCGGCATCCCGGGCGGCATCCCCGGCACGACCCCACCCGGCGCCAAGTCCCCCGGCGGCACTCCCGGTGGCACTCCCGGTGGCGGCTCCAAGTCCCCCGGTGGCGTCCCGGGCGGTGTCCCGGGCGGGGTTCCCGGCAGCAACCCTCCTGGCAGCAACCTGGGTCCGGGCGCGAAGACCGCCGTCGGCGCGGTCCCCACCGCCACCCCGCCCGCCACCGCACCACCCGGCACCTCCCCCAAGGGCGGCACCCCGTCCCCGATGGCCGGCGGCGTGCCCCCGATGGCCGCGGCCCCCGGTGGTCCGGCGGCGGCGAACACCGATCGGTCGAGCAAGTTCACCGGTGGCACCAACGCCGGCAAGGGCGTCTTCGACACCCCCAAGCCGCCCACCGGCAACGGCACCATCGACAAGGCCCCGACCTCGTCCCCGTCCACGCCGCACTCCGCGCCGCCGTCACCCAAGACCGACACCGGCAGCCCGAAGCCACCCCCCGGCCCCTCCGCGCCACCGGTGACGTCCACGCCCAGCCCCGCCACGCCCAACCCGAACCCCGCCGGCCCCAAGCCCACCGGCCCGAACACGCCCAACACCCCCGGCCAGAACACGCCCGGCCAGAACACGCCACCGTCGGGCGCGCAGCCGAAGCCCGCCGTCCCCACGCCCACGGCCAACGCCGCCGCCACCCCGCCCGTCACCCCCGGCGCGGTGCCACCGCCGGCGGCCACCCCGGGTGCGAACCCGCCCGGCACCGACCGCACCAGCAAGTTCACCGGCGGCCCGACCAAGGGCGTCTTCGACACGCCCAAGCCCGCCACCCCGGACGGCACCATCACCAAGGCCCCGCCGACCTCCCCCTCGACCCCACCCCCGGCCCCCACGCCGACCCCGGTCACCCCCACCGCGGACCAGCAGCCCCGCACCCGCCCGGCACCCCCGCCCTCCACCTCCCCGACGCCGACCCCCAACCCCAACCCGAACCCGACCGTCCCCCCGCCCACCACGAACACCGGCACCAACGCCGGCCCGAACCCCATCGGCCCCAACCCCACCGGGCCGAACGCCGGGCCGAACGCCGGCGCGAACCCGAACCCGAACCCCGCCACACCCGCCCCCACCACACCCCCCACCGGCCCCACGGTGAACCCCACCGTCACCCCGACGGTCGTGGGCGGCGTGGTCGTCAACAACGGCGGCAGGTTCCAGTTCGGCCCGCGTCCGCAGGGGCCCCGCCTCGCCGGCATCGTCACGACCATCCGCAACCTCGGCCGCTTCTTCGCGCCGACCCCCACCCCGCCCCCGACCCCGACGTCACCCCCCACGCCGACGGTCACCACCCCCAGCCCGATGGCACCGGTGCTCAAGCCGAGCGCCAACCCCGCCGCGGTCGACGTCCCCACGCTCAAGCAGCACATCACCCAGGCCGTGCAGCAGGGAGCGCCCATCCGCGCCCGCATCCTGCTCAACCGCCTCAACGGCACCGACGTCCACGCCGAGCTCCAGGCCCACTTCGACCAGGAAGTGGCGAACAACCCGAGCGTCCCGCCGGTCGACGTGCCCAAGCAGGTCAACTTCGTCTGGTTCGGCGCCACGCCCAAGCCCGGCGCGGTCGAGAACATGGTCCAGTGGGCCGGCAAGGCCGCCGACACCGACGGCCAGTGGAAGATCACCCTCTGGACCGACAAGGGCGCGGCCAAGTGGGACCCGGCCGTGGTCCAGCAGCTCAACGACGCCGGCATCGAGATCAAGACCGACACCGACGCCCTGGTCAACGACCTGTCCCTCGACGTCGAGAGCCGCGCCGAGAACCGCAAGCCGACCCTCGCCGAGATCTACAAGAAGTCCGAGCAGGTCGGCGCGTACAACCTCGCCTCCGACATCGCCCGCTACGCCGTCCTGGCCAAGCAGGGCGGCGTCTACGCGGACGTGGACATCGCCCCCGGCTCGGTGAACCTGACCGACGTCGGCGACATGCGCATGCAGCAGGACGACGTCCCGCTGTTCGCCCCGCGCCTGCGCGACGAGAAGAGCGTCCGCGACGAGCTGGGCCTGGGCAAGGACGACCCGATCAGCCCCGAGCAGGTGAACGAGGCCGCCGCCGGCCGGTACGAGAAGGGGTCGCTGAACAACAACTTCATCGTCGCGCCGCCGAGTTCGAACTTCATCCGGGCGTTCGCGGACACCATCCCGCAGAAGTACACGTCCCTGAAGAACCAGATGCCGCCCAAGACCTTCGACAGCGAGTTGAAGAACCTGGCGTCGGACATCTCCGGCCCGACCGTGCTCAACGACTCGCCGGTCCCGTGGATGAAGCCGTCCGACGGCCTCATGGGCCGCTACACCATGCACAACTCGGACCTCGGCTTCCAGCCGGTGGAGAACGGCCCGCTCAAGCCGCTGGTCAAGCCGACCGACTTCCAGGCCCTGTTCGACCCGGCGGTCAAGGACAAGTGGTCGGGCCTGCAGTGGGTCACCGACCTGAGCAGCGACCAGCTCGACACCCCCGCCGGCCCGTCGAACGACCCCGGCTCGTCCAGCCGCCCCGCACCGCAACCCACGGTCACCCCGGACACGCCACCGGCCACCACGCCACCGGGCACGACGCCACCGGCCACCACGCCACCGCCGGCCGCCGACGCCCCGCCGCGCAGCCGGGACGTCGCCAACGACGAGTCGTGGCGGCACAGCACCGACAGCACCGCCGACTGGTCCAACCCGGACAACCCGCAGCCGTCGAGCCGGTGGGACGACGTGCGGGACAAGGCTCCCGTGCGCACGGTGAACACCGAGGTCGCCGACGTGCAGCGGTCGAGCACGCCGAACAACATGGACTCCATCACCGGTCTCATCCGGCACGACGTGCGGCGGATGGAGGTGGCACCCGGGCACTGGGTCAAGGAGTACACGCTCAAGGTGCACCTCAACCCGGCGGCCGACGTCCCGCAGTCCACTGTGGACGACGTGCGGAACCGGGCCACCGAGGGCGTGGACCGCTTGCTGAACAAGGGTTACCGGCTGCCGTCCGGTGACCAGTTCCACGCGCGCGTCGAGTTCGTCACCGACCCCGCGCAGGCGCACACGAGCATCAACGTCTCCACGAACCCGAACGCGGACCAGCTCAACTGGAGCACCGGCTCGTCGGCGAACGTGCTGGCGCACGAGGTCGCGCACTACTTCGGCCTGCCCGACGAGTACAAGGACGCCGCCGGCCCGGACGCGCGCATCTTCAACAGCGACGGCAAGCCGCTGCCCGCCGGGCACACGCCGTCGAACTACGTGGTGCAGGACAACGGCCTGATGGGCGCGGGCGTGGACGCCGACCCGGCGCTCAAGCCGCGGCACCTGTGGCAGATCGAGCGGACCACCAACAGCCAGGTGATGGTCCCCGACGCCGACCACGCCACCCTGAACAACCCGGACAGCCCGCGCCAGTCGCCGCCCCCGCGCCTGCCCGACCACGGCACCCGCCCGGTCACCGACGTCCGAGCCACCGACGCCCAGGCCACCGTCCCACCCCCACCGCCGCCGCCACCCCCGGCACCGCCGACGAACACGCCCAACACCACCACCGCACCCAACACGACCACCGCACCCAACACGACCACCGCACCCAACACGACCACCGCGGCCAACACCCAGAACACGCCACCGCCGCCACCGCCCCCTCCGGCGAACAACGGCGCTCCGGGCGCACCCCCACCGCCGCCGCTCCCGAACAACGGCAACCAGGGCGCGCCGCCGCCCCCGCCCGCACCCAACGGCGGGCCGCCCGGTGGTCCGCCCCCGCCGCCGCCCCCGGGCGGTTCGCAGCCGTCGTCGCACGCCGGCCCGTCCGCGCCGCCCGCGACGTTCGCGGCGCGCCTCGACCAGTCCCTGACCGAGGGCATCTCGGCGAACCTCCCCGAGACGCTCCCGTCGATGCCGATGGACATCGCGGGCGTGCAGGTGGACGTCGGCCAGATCCAGGCCGGTTTCGACGCCCTGTTCGACACCCTCCAGCACGACTACGGCGTCACCACGCGGCCCGCCGTCAACCCGGACCTGGTCGTGCGCCTGGACGAGGGGACCTTCGCCCGGCACTTCGCCGTCCAGCAGGCGATGGACGAAGCCCTCAACACCACGGACCGCGGCGAGTCCGACCTGACCGTCGACCAGCTCACCGGCCAGGGCATCGACCCGGGGCAGGTCCGCGCCGAGATCCTCAGCCCCGACTTCCTGGCCCGCCTGAACAACGGCGACCCGGACGCGGTGGCCCGCCTCGACGCCGTGCTCGACCAGGTCTCCGCGCTCAAGGCCGGGAGCGGCGACGTCGACGCCATGCGCACCCAGCTCATCCAGAACACCAGCACCAACCCGGCGCGCGCGATCAACGGCCACGTCCTGCTCAACACCAGCCACCTCAACGGCCTGAGCACCGACCCCGCGCGCCGCGCCGACGCCATCCGGCACCTCCTGGTGCACGAGTTCATGCACGCCCACTCGGTGGGCAGCGACCAGACCTTCGCGCACCGCCACGGGGAGGGCGGCGTCTACAGCGCCAACCTCAACCCCGACGAGGCGATGACCGAGCTGCTCGCCCGCCGGGTCACCGACGCCCTGGCCCAGCGCCTGGGCGAAACGCCGCAGTACAACGAGTTCCCGAACGGCGGCAACCGCTACCAGGACAACATCAACCGCCTCACCGGCGAGCTGAACAAGCCGAACCGCACCTGGGCCCCGTTCAACGCGGACCAGACGTTCCGCACGATGCTCGGCGAGTACTTCGGCACCCCCACGACGACCCCGCAACCGGCGACCCGCCAAGCCCCCTCGACCGGCACCGACCCGGGCGGTCCGAGCAACCAGGGCACCCCGCCACCTCCGCCCGGCAACCAGGGCGCGCCACCGCCGCCGCCCGGACCGCCCCCGCCGCCCCCGCCCGGTGGCGACCCGGGACCGTCGCAGCAGGCCTCGGCACCCCCGGCCCAACCGGCGTCGTTCTCCCAGCAGCGCGACACCCGGCTGACCCAGGGCGTCCTCGACCGCATGCCGGCGGACATCCCCCCGGCCACGCTGCGCATCGCGGACGTCGACGTGGACACCGCCGAGGTCCAAGCCGGCCTGGACGCGCTGTTCGACACCCTCCAGACCGAGTTCGGCCTGCCCCCGGTCCCCGCGCCGACGGTCAACCCCGACCTGGTGGTGCGGCTCGACGAGCCGACGTTCGCCCGGCACTTCGCCGTCCAGCAGGCCCTGGACGAAGCGCTGCGCACGCGGGGCCGCGGCCCGTCCGACCTGACCGTCGAGCAGCTCACCCAGCAGGGCGTCAACCCGGAGCAGGTGCGCGCCGAGATCCTCGACCACGACTTCCTCGACCGCCTCCACCGGGGCGAAGCCGACGCCACGAACCGGTTGAACGGCCTGCTCGACACGGTCGCGCGCCTCAAGGCCGGCTCGGGCGACGTCCAGGCCATGGTGGACACCCTCGTGGAGAACACCCGCACCAACCCGGCGCGGGCGATCAACGGGCACGTCCTGGTCAACCTCGGCCAGCTCGACGACCTCGCCACCAACGACCAGCGCCGGGCCGACGCCGTCCGGCACCTCCTGGTGCACGAGTTCATGCACGTCCACTCGGCCGGCAGCGACCAGACCTTCGCGCACCGCGACGGCGCGGGCGGCGTCTACAGCGCCAACATCAACCCCGACGAGGCGATGACCGAGATGCTCGCGCGCCGCGTCACCGACGCCTTGGCGCAGCGGCACGGCGAGACCCCGCAGTACATCGAGTTCCCGAACGGCGACCTGCGCTACCAGCGCAACATCGACGACCTGAACGACGTGTTCGACCGCCCACGCCGCCCGTGGGACGACTTCAACGCCGACGGGTCCTTCCGGACGATGGTCCGCGACTACTTCGGCTTCCGCGACCCCGCGCCGGCCACCGGCGCCGGCGCCGCCCCCGGCGACCAGGGCGCCCCGCCCCCACCGCCCGGCGGCCACGGCGCACCGCCACCCCCGCCACCCCCGCCACCCCCGCCGCCCCCACCGGGCGGCAACAACGTGCCACCGCCGCCCCCACCGCCGCCCGGCGGCACGAACAACGCGCCGGGCGGCAGCAACAACGCACCGCCGCCCCCACCCCCGCCACCGCCCCCGCCGGGCGGCAACAACGCGGCGAACCAGAACCCGCCCGCCGGTCAGCAGCCGCCGACCGGTGACCGGAGCGTGCCCCCGCCACCGCCGCCCCCGCCCCCCCCCCGCACCCGCCCGGCGCCGCCGCAGGCGATCCCGCTGGTCGTGGTCACCCCGCCGGTGCCCCCGACGGTCCTCCCCGGCCCGCTGCCGCCGTTCTTCCAGGGCAACCAGGCCCTGGGCACGATCGCCACCAACGACGTGCACGGCGTGGACCGGGTCACCGGCGCCGTCTCCACCATGCTCACCACGCAGAACCCGAACGGCCGGCAGCTCGGCGTCGACCACCTCGGCCACGAGCTGAGCACCAACTTCGAGTCGTTCCTCGGCCCCGGCCGCACCTTCCAGGTCAAGGTCGGCGGCACGTGGCTCGACGCCAAGGTCCAGGCCGTCCTGCAGAACCCGACCGGTGACACGACCAGCCGCCCGCCGCAGACCACCAAGGTGGACATGCAGGTCAACAGCGGCGCCGGCACGTCCACCACGACCAACCTCACCACCGCGAACACCGTGGGCGTCAGCGCGTCCGCCAGCCAGGGCCTCGGCGCGTACGGCGCGCTCTCGGTCAGCACCCCGCTGTCCACCCCGGCCACCACCAGCACCACGAGCACGGCCACGGTGGACAACCGGGTGATCCGCGCGGGCGAGACCTCGACGCGGGTGGACGTCCCGGTGTCGGTCCTGGTCACCCTCACCGACCCGGTCACCGGCACGGTCCTGGACCAGGCGAGCGTCCGCACCGAGGACGGCGGCCCGGTCGGCGTGTCCCTCCAGATCCCCGACGACCTGCGCAACCTCGGTCCCGGCAAGCCCGGCGACGTCCGGCCGCCGAACGACGACTGGGGCACCCGGGTCGAGCACGTCGTCCCGGAGGCGGTCCACGTCGACCCGGCCGACGCGAACGCGGCGTTCAAGGCGCTGTCCGAGGCCCTGCACCCGTCGATCACGCTGCCCGGCGCGGACGGCCGCACCCAGCTGCGCGACTTCCTCAGCGGCACGAACATCCGCGACAACTTCGGCCCCATGCTCGGCGGCTGGGTCACCTCGCCCAACCTGACCAGCCCGAACGGCGGTCACACGGGCGCGGTGCGGATGACCGCGCACCCGGTGACCGCGGAACTGGTCGGCACCCACAGCGCGGCCCAGCTGCGCCTGCACGACGCCACCACCACGGGCACCGGCGTCAGCTCCACGGTCAGCAGCGGCTTCGACGTGAGCGCGGCGGTCGGCGGCGGCGTGGGCGCGCCCAGCGTCGGCGTCGGCTCGGCCGGCCTCACCGGCAGCTACGGCGCGAAGACGTCCGTCACCGCCAACGCCGGCACCACCACGACCAACAAGACCGGCATCCAGGTCAAGGGCGACACCGGCCTCTACAAGGTGACGACGAACGTCGAGGTGCAGACGTCGAACGGGAAGAGCTTCACCTTCCCCGTCACCTCCTACGTCCGCATGGGCCTGCCCGAGGCCGCCGCGCACGGCCTGCCCACCCCGGACGGCACGCGCGACACCACCACCCGGCCGACCAAGGACGGCAAGCCGCGCTACGAACCGCTCTACCTGTCCACGGGCCTGGCCGCGGGCAACATCCGGGTCGGCGAGTTCGCGCCGGCGAGCGGCGTGCAGCCGACCGTCGAGCAGGCGTTGCGCGACGTCCCGGAGCTCAAGGGCCTCCTGCCGGACTGGGAGAAGGCCGGCGACCGCCTCAAGACCGGCCACAAGTCCGCGGAACTGACCCAGCAGCTGGCCAACCAGCGCAAGCTGGACGCGGAGCTGTCGCCCACCGCGTTGAAGTCCAAGATGGACAGCCTGCTCGGGCCGGGCGTCCAGGTGCAGTTCAAGCGCGAGGGCACCGCGCACGACACCTTCGTCAACGTCAAGGTCACCGCGAAGCTGTCCGAAGGCACGCACCTGGGCGAGGCGGACGCGCGCAACATCCGCGGCTCGTCGTCCACCGCGCCCAAGCTGGACAGCGCCGCGAGCACCCAGAAGGGGTTCAGCGGGGGCGTCGAGGGCCGCGGCGGCGCGTCGCTCAAGCCGCCGGGCGCGAGCGTGTCGCCGACCGCGACGCTGGCCGCGAAGTACAACCAGTCCACGGCTGTGAAGACGACCGCGGGCCCGACGGTGAGCAGCACGTCGCTGCACGTGGGCAGCGCGGACGCGCAGGTCTTCGCGCACGACGTCGAGTTCACCGTCGAGATCACCGAGTTCAGCCGCACGCAGTCGTGGGTCAAGCGGGTCACGATCGGCTCGCCGAACCTCCAGGTGCCGGACCCGAAGCCGGTCGCCACCATCACCTCGGCGGACAAGCCGGAGCTCGGCGGCAAGGTCCACCTGTGGGTGTCGGACGGGTCGGCGCTCAAGACCGACCAGTCGTCGTTCAAGCCGGGCGACCCGACCACCGTGCCGCTGCCGCCGAACGTCACCGTCTCGTCGGTGCTCAACCCGCCCACGGCCAAGCCCAAGCAGCCCGACTGGCTGCACGTCGAGGCCGTGGCGAACGCGGAAGTCCTGAAGGACAACGCGATCAAGCTGCTCAACGAGGCCGCGGGCGGCAAGGACACCGCGCTCACCGTGCCCGGCACGGAGTCGCGCAACCAGATCGACCGGATGTTCTCCCCGGAGAACCTCAAGGCGAACCTGCGCAAGATGGCCGAGACCGGCGTCGGCGAGACCGGCCTGCGCTACGACCGGCGGGTCGCCGACCGGACCGGCGCGATCGGCATGTCCGTCGAGCTGAGCGCGCCGCGCCTGGTGTCGGTCTCGGACATCACGCCGACCGAGAACGCCACCACCGGCGGCGCGAAGGCGGCCGAGACCACGACCAAGGGCAAGTCGGTCGACGGCACGGTCTCCGCCGGTTTCGGCGCGCGGCCCAGCGGCGCGTCCCCGAAGGGCGCGAGCGGGTTCACCGCGCAGGCCAAGTGGACGCCGTGGTCCAAGTCCGACGCGAAGGCCACCGAGGTCGGCGGGTCCGTGGACCGCAACCTGGTCACGCCGCCCGCCGAACGCACCGTGCTGGTGCAGATGGACGCCACGTTCACCGTCGCGACCGAGAGCCGCAACGAGAACGTGGCGCACAAGGGCGCGCCGCAGGCGAAGGCGGCGGCCGTGGTCATGCCGGGCGGCGTGTTCGTGCGGGTCAGCGAGCAGACCGCGCGCGAGATGGGCCTGCTGCCGGACGTGAAGCAGCCCGAGCCCGCCAAGCACGGCACGATGCAGCCGCCCAAGCGGCTCAACCCGAACGAGCCGGGCGCGCTGGGCCTGAGCCTGGTGGACAAGGCGCCCGACCTGTCCGCGACCGTGAAGGACCTCGCCGCCCAGATCACCAAGGACACCGGGCTCATCCCGGACTCGGTGCTGGACGACTCGATGAGCAACCTCCAGCGCCTGGTCGACCTGACCTCGCCCACCGGCGTGAAGGCGCTGGTGGACAGCGCGCTGGACGGCGGCGTGCCGCTGCTGCTGCACAAGCCCGGCGCGGTCCTCGGCAAGGACAGCTACCAGGTCACGCTGAAGGCGCACGTCGGCGTGCCGGTGTTCGACAAGGCGGTCAACGACGGCCGCGAGATCGAGCACACGATCTCGGGCACCCGCAAGGACTCCGAAGCGCACGGCAAGGGATCGAGCTGGGGCCTGGGCGTGAAGGTGCCCGGCAGCGCGGTGCCCGACGCGTCCGGCAACCTCTCCGGCAACGTCGGCGTCGCGGTCGGCGCGAACGTCGGCTTCGGGCAGACCAAGACCACGACCGAGGCCACCACCGACCAGTTCGGGCACCTGCGCGCGGGCAGCGGGCCGGCCGTCCGCTACGACGTGCCGGTCCGGTTCGAACTGGTGGTGGAGAAGGGCAGCAAGGTCGTCGGCAAGGCCGTGAGCCCGGAGACCACGCTGGGCGTGCGGCTGCACGCCGACAGCGTGCGGGTGCAGCCGCCGACCGGGCCGGAGGCGCGCGACGGCTACCGGGCCGAGGCGGACAGCCGGCCCGCGACCGACGCCGCGCCGGACCGGGTCACCGCGTGGCAGAGCGGCGGCGTGGACCTGCCGACCACCGCGTCCGTCGAGGGCATGCGCGGCGCGGCGGACGTGCGGCGGGCCGCGATCGCGGCGTTGCAGAAGGCGGGCGCGGGCAGCGGGATCACCGGCAAGGGCACGGCCCCGCTGAACGCCCTGCTGACCACGCTGAGCTCCGAGCACCTCCAGCCGAGCCTGCCCGGCATGACCAAGGCGCCGCTGGACGTGCCCGGCCTGCACGAGTCCACGCTGGGGTCGGCGCAGCACGCGGACCTGAAGGTGTACGCGCGGCTGGTGAACCCGCGGCTCGGGTCGCTCAGCGACTCGGTGAACCTGGAGAACCCGACCACGACCGTGCACGCGGTGTCCACGGACGTGAAGTCCGCGCAGACCGGCGACGTGTCGATCGGGATCGCCAGTGGCGGGTTCTCGCAGGCCGCGAAGGACGC
Organism: Saccharothrix sp. NPDC042600; assembly: GCF_040647305.1. Lineage (NCBI taxonomy): Bacteria > Bacillati > Actinomycetota > Actinomycetes > Pseudonocardiales > Pseudonocardiaceae > Saccharothrix > Saccharothrix sp. NPDC042600. The sequence goes on from NZ_JBEZBW010000136.1 coordinate 14,187, forward strand.
GCAGGGCAACCCCGACCCGGTCCACACGCCGAACTTCGGCACCAGCGGCGTGGAGGCCAAGCACGCGAGCGAGGCGTCCACCACGGACTCGTCCGGGCCGACCGGCAACAAGGTGCAGAACCTCAAGCCGCAGGGCCGGACCGGGCTGGTGGAGTTCGACGTCGAGTACCGGGTCGTGGCCGACCTGGGCGGCGGGAAGGTCGGCGTGTACGACCTGAGCGTGCCCGGTTCGGCGGACGTCCGCCTGCCCGCCGCCGAGCTGGAGACCCTCCTCGGCAAGCCGCTGGGCGACGACCTGGGCGCGGCGCAGCAGGAGGTCGCCGACACCGCGAAGGCGTGGCGCACGGCCGAGGTCGCGGTGGACGACGCCCGCCACGCGGCGCAGGACCTGATCACCGAGTCCGCCGCCGCGAAGGCGGACGCGCAGAAGGCCGTCGCCGACGCCCGGGAGACCCTGGACGAGGCCGTCACCGCGCACACCCTGGCGACGCGGAACCTGCCCGACCTCCAGCAGGCGCTGGAAGACGCGCAACTGGAGGAGCGGACGGCCCGCGAGGAGCTGGGTCGCGTGCAGGGGGACATCCCCGACCTCGAACGCCTGGCCCGCCGCACGGCCACGCTGGCCGGTCTCGCCGACGAGGACGTGCGGACGACCGGCGAGACCGTGGCCGCGCGGGAGACCCAGGTCCGCACGGCGAACGAGCGCCTGGTGCTGGCCAACGAGAACCTCAAGGCCGCGAACGGCGCCCTGGCGGCGTTCACCGGTCCGCCCGAGGCGCGCGGCGGCCTGGAGACCGAGGTCCAGGAGGCGGCCGACGCCGTCGAGGCCCGGGAGAAGGACCTGGAGAAGCTCGCGAAGAACCTCCAGGACGCGCGCGACGAGCACCAGGCCGCGCTGGACGAGCAGAAAGACACCAAGGAGGCCGCCGAGAAGGCCGCCAAGAAGCTGGAGGACGCGCAGAAGGCCGAGCAGGCGGCGATCGAACGGGTCGCCCTGGCCACGACCGCGGTCGTGCGGGCCGAGCTGGACCTGGAGCCGGTGGCCGAGGCGGCGGCGAAGGCCGAACTGGACCGCCAGGCGGCCCAGACGGCGTTCGACCTGGCGGTTGACGACGGCCGCCGGGTGGTGCGGGACGCCGACCAGGCGATCCTGGACGCCGAGACGACCCTGGCCGAACGCCGCGCGGCAGCCGACGCCGAGCAGGCCAAGTGGTGGGCGGCGAAGTCGGCGGTGGACCAGCGGATCACCACCTTCAACGCGACTCCGCCACCACCCCCGCCCCCGCCCCCGCCCGCGAACCAGCCACCCGCCGCCCAGACCCCGCCGGACGCCGAGTCGGAGATCCAGCCGGCCGCAACCCACACGCCGACCGCGCCCGTGCAACCGCCGGCCGCAACCCACACGCCCACCGCGCCCGTGCAACCGCCGGCCGCGCCCCATGCGCCGGCCCCGCCCGGCACGCCCGTGCAACCGCCGGCCGCCCCGCTGCCGGTCACCCCCAGGTCGGCCCCGACCGGTCCCGCGCCGGAGCGGTCGTTCGACTTCGCCGGCACGCTCTCCGACACCCAGCGCGCCGAACTCGACACCCTCGCCGCCGAGCTCACCGAGGCCACCGCCCAGCGCGACCGCCTCGGCTACCTGCCACCCACCGTCGAGGTCTCCGGCGCGAACGCCGACACCGTGGCGCAGGCCCTCGCCGAGCAGGGCATCGAGTCCAAGGTCACCCCGGGCCGCGCCGACGGCGTGGACGTCAAGGTCGATTGGGACCTCAAGCGCCCCGAAGGCCACGTCACCCCCGTCCCACCGGTGGGCACGAAGATCACCGGAACGGTGATCACGTCCCCGGAACCGTCACGCTCCGTCCTGGACGACCCGTCCTGGCGGCACAGCACCGCCCCCGACGCGGACTGGTTCACCCCCGCCAACCCCGTCCCGAACACCGCCATCGAGGAGGCCCGCGCCACCGCCCCGGTCACGTCCACCGTCCGCGGCGAGGACAGCGGTGTGCTGACCAACTCCGCCGTCACCCCCGAGGGCATCACGCTCAACGCGTGGCGCGGCCCGATCGCCTACGACGTCCGCACCATGACGATCGACGGCGTCGAGGTCCACGACCTCACCGTCCGGCTCCACCTCGACGGCCACCCCGACCAGGCGGCGGCCGTCCGGGAGCGCACCCGCGCCGGGATCGAGGAGCTGTTCAACCGGGGCAACCGGCTCCCGGGCGGCGGCCAGCTCCACGTCACCGTCGAGTTCGCCGACCACCCCGCCGACGCCCACGCCACGATCACCCTCACCGACCCCGCGGGCCGCGCCGACCAGCTCACCTGGCCGGTCGACACGGACGCCCGCCGCCTGGCCCACGAGGTCGGCCACTTCCTCGGCCTCCAGGACGAGTACCTGGAGACCGACGCGGTGAAGCCGGTCTTCCAGCACCAGGACGGCAAGGGCCGGGTGGTCGCCGACAACGCCCCCATGACCGCCGGCATCGACGCCCCCGACACCGCCCTCATGCCCCGCAACGCGTGGCTCATCGCGAGCCGCATGAAGGCGTTGGAATCGCCGAACCCGCCCACCGCCGGACCGTGGACGGACCAGGCCCCGCCCCCGCACGCGCCGCCCGCCAAGCGCACGGTGGACGACATGGAGATCGACGACGTCCCCGGCGAGCAGTCCAACAAGCGCTGGGAACGCGAGGGCGACGACCCGTCCGACGGGGACGAGGACGTCGAGATGACCGAGGACGGCACGGTCACCCCCGACAACCCGGGCGGCATCCAGAACGCCGCCTTCGAGAACCTCGCCGGGGGCCGCCCGCTGACCCCGATCACCCCGGCCGACTACCTCGACCGCACCCGCCGGGGCATCGCGGCCAACGAGCCGCCCGCGTTCGTCGTCAACATGATCGTCCGCGCCGGCGAGCTCGACCAGCTCGACGCGGTCATCGCCGGCGTCATGGCGAACACCCCGCCCGAGCTGCACGGCCGGGTCGCGTTCGTCCTCGGCGTCAACGCGGCGACCCGCCAGGAGATCGACACCGCGCTGGCCGCCGCGAACGCCGCGGTCCAGGCCCGCCCGGAACCGATCGCCCTGGTGAACCTGCCCCACCCGAACCGGGGCTTCGCGTTCGGCGAGACCCGCAACCGGACGATGGACAGCGGCGCCCACCGGTTCGCCGTCCACGCCCTCGCCGCCGGCGGCGCTCACCCGTACGTGTCGGTGATGGACTTCGACGCGAGCGACCGCCGCACCCCGTCCGGCGACCACGTCTTCGCGCACGTGACGACCCTCATGGCCGCCACGGACGTGGACGACAACCCCGAACCGCTGCGCCCGCTGCTCGTCGGCGGCGGCTACCGGGTCACCGACCCGGCCCAACTGGTCCAGGACACCCTCGCCCGGATCAACGCCGACCAGTCCCTCACGCCCGAGGCCCGGCAGTCCCTTGTGGACAGTGTGCTGCACCCGGACTTCGTGCCGAACTTCGAGCAGCACGTCGCGGCCGACATGCACGCCCGCCGCAACCAGTCCGGCATCCACCCGCTGCTGCCGTACACGCCGGAGCCGAACCTGTTCTTCGACGCCCTGGTGCCGCTGGTGGACGACACGGTCCGGTTCGGGCCCGACGGCGCGGAGTTCGGCGGCCTGGGCCGGTCGCTCAACCGGTTCTACGCGACCGAGCTGGCCGCCGTGCACGCGCCGGACCTCGCGAACGACGACCCGGACGACGTGCGGGAGCGGGTGAACGTGGACGCGCAGAACAACCGGCACCCGGTGCGCGGCCTGGCGTTCGCCACGGACTTCGTGGACGGCGCGACCGGCACCGACCTGTCCCGCCTGGCCTACGGCCACCTCAGGGACGGCAGGCTGCCCCAGTCGCACACGGCGCTGCCCAACGTCACCGAGCGGTTCGTGGCGAACAAGGCGGCCAAGCAGGGCACCCGGTTCGCCAACCAGCGCGAGCAGGCCGCGAACGGCACCGTGCCCGAGCCGTTCCCGGTGCCGCCGCCCGGCCGGTCCTCGACCACGTGGAACCCGTCCACCCGGACCCGCACCGAGCTGGGCGCGCCGAAGAAGAACGCGCTCAACCCGGCCGTCTCGACGCCGCTGCCCGCGCCGTTCCAGGGCGTCACCGCGGGTGTCCAGCCGGAGCACAAGGTCGTGTCGGCGCACGGCCTGGTCACCTCCGACCACGTCAGCGAGGCCCGCCGGCACCTGCGGTTCATCGCCGGGGACCTGCTGCCGACCGCCCCGCCGCCCACCGCCGACGGCCTGTACGCGGCGGTCGGCCAGGCGGCCGGCGTCGATCCGGTGGCCCTGCGGCACGGCGTGGTGACGGCGGCGGCCGACGAGGCCACCGCGCACACCGTGGCGGAGTTCACCGTGGCGCGCCCGATGCGCCGGGGCCACCTGTACGGGGCGCTGGTGGAGAACCTGAACTGGACGTTCCGCGACCCGGCGGAGAACGCGCGGGCGGGCAACGCGCGGGACCTCACCGGCCGGCTCATCGCCACCCGGTTGGGCGTGAACGTGGTGATCCACCAGGGCGGCCAACCGACCGTGCTGCACCCCTTCACCGGCCCGGCGCAGCACTCGGTGGAAATCGAACTCGTCGTGGTGAACGGGGTCGCGACTTACCGCAGGCGCTGAGCCCGAAGGCGATCGGCGAAAAATCTCGAAATGGTCTCGGAAGTGCGGGGGGGGGGGGGGGGGCCCCGGGGGGGGGGGGCCCCCCCCCCCCCCCGCCCGGGGGGGGTTGTTTGAGTAAAGGGGGGCCAAAAGTTTGTTGAGGTG